>JABXHP010000166.1 GCA_013373575.1 Oceanospirillaceae bacterium
CGGTAAGAGGCGATAGTAGAGATACCCATCTTAGAGAGAATCTTAAACAGACCTTTATCGATACCCTTACGGTAGTTTTCATGGCTCTGCAGTGGCTCCATAGCCAGCTCGCCGGTGCGGCAAAGATCCGTCAGCACACGGTACGCCAGGTATGGATAAACTGCGGTAGCACCAAAACCGAACAGCACAGCAAAGTGGTGTGGGTCGCGTGCAGTGCCGGTCTCGACGATGATATTGGCATCGGTACGTAGGCCAGTATCGATCAAACGGTGGTGAACAGCGCCCGTTGCCATTGCGGCATGCACCGGCAACTTGCCCTTCTCAATCGCCTTATCCGACAGAATGATAAGCGCTTTATCAGCACGGACTGCAGCTTCAGCCTGATCACATACCGATACAATCGCCTGCTCTAACGACATCTGCGCAGGATCGTAATTAAGGTCAATAACCTGCGGCTCGAAACCGGGCACATCGTTGTCGCGGATGCGGATAAATTTGCTAGCCGACAGGACGGGCATAGTTAATACCACACGGCGCGCGTGGTCCGCAGTCTCTTCAAATACGTTCTGTTCACGACCAAGACAGGTCTCAAGTGACATAACGATGGCTTCTCGCAGCGGGTCAATTGGCGGGTTTGTAACCTGCGCGAACTGCTGACGGAAATAGTCATAGGGCGAGCGAATCTGCTCAGACAGAACGGCCATCGGCTTGTCGTCACCCATTGAGCCGACAGCTTCCATCGCACTCTCACCGAGAGGACGGATAACCTGATCGCGCTCTTCATAAGAGACGTTAAACATCTTCATATGAGTCTTAACCTCTTCCACTGACATTTCAGGGAAAGATTTAGACTCCTCAGTGAGGTTCATTGTGTTTTCAAGACGCAGCGTGTTCTCTTTGAGCCACTGCTTGTAAGGCTGAGCCTTCTTCAGACGGTTGTCGACATCCTGTGTATGCAGGACATCGCCGGTCTGAGTGTCGATCGCGAGAATCTGCCCCGGACCTACGCGCCCCTGGGCAACGATATCACTCGGCTCGTAACTGAATACACCGATCTCAGACGCTGTACAGATCATGCCATCTTTAGTCATCACCCAACGCGAAGGGCGCAGACCGTTGCGGTCGAGCATACATACCGCGTAACGACCGTCGGTCATTACCATACCTGCCGGGCCATCCCAAGGCTCCATATGCATGGAGTTATACTCGTAGAATGCACGCAGTTCAGCGTCCATCGTATCTACGTTCTGCCAGGCTGGTGGGATAATCATACGGACCGCACGGTAGAGGTCGATACCGCCAACCAGCAGGAACTCAATCATGTTATCCATAGATGAAGAGTCAGAGCCTGTAGTGTTAACAATAGGCTGTAACTCATCCAGATTAGGGATCAGCGGTGTCTGGAACTTTGATGCACGCGCGCGCGCCCAGTTGCGGTTACCCTCGATCGTGTTGATCTCGCCGTTGTGCGCTAGGAAGCGGAACGGCTGAGCCAGTGGCCAGCGCGGTGCAGTATTCGTAGAGAAGCGCTGGTGATAGGTGACAACAGCGGTCTCTAGCGTCTCATCTGCCAAGTCTTTGTAGAAGACTGGCAGATCAACCGGCATCATCAACCCTTTGTAGCTGATAACACGATCAGACAGAGAACAGATGTAGAAGTCTGGATCGTCGTTCATCGCGATCTCGGCTTTGCGTCGCGCCACAAACAGCGCCACCGCTAGCTCACGCTCACTCTTGTCGCTAACGTTAACGAGAACCTGTTCGATTCTTGGCAGCGTCTCTTTTGCGATTGGGCCCAGACACTCTGTGTCAGTTGGAACAACACGCCAACCTGCCACTTCGAGACCCTGTGCCGCAAGCTCAGCATTCATTACAGAACGTGCTTTATCGGCAAGTGCAGCCTCCTGTGACAGGAACACCATGCCTACAGCGAAGTTTTCCGCCAGTTCAGCACCCATCTCAGCCTTTGCTGCAGCGCGCATAAACCCACGCGGCATCTGCATTAACAGACCACAGCCATCGCCTGTCTTGCCATCAGCCGCGATACCACCACGGTGCGTCATACAGGCCAGGGCTTCAATCGCCTTGGTCAATACTCCGTGGCTGGCTTGGCCCTCCATGTGGGCCATAAGACCAAAGCCACAGTTGTCTTTAAACTCATCCGCGCGATACAGACCGTTGCTCATACGCTAAATCCCAAATAGAAAAACTAATTAAATCAACCCGTTAAAGCGGGAGACTCTGACCGCTCAATGCACGCAGCAGAGCGAAAGGGGAGCTAATATTACACGCGAAGGGACTTGGCTACAAATCCGCCAATTTTGGCCCATCCAGAGGCTTAAATACTTAGGGATTCAGACCTTGATTGAGCTCTGCTTTCAAGCCTGCAACTGAGCGGATCCAGGGCTTTAGATTCTGTAATGCTTGAGGTAACTTCGCGACAGCTGCCTCTGCCTGGGCCCGAGTCGTAAAGTGGCCATAGACAATCGTGTGACGGGGCGCCTCGTTGTACGGGTAGGTGAGCTTAATTAGACCTGACACCGCGCTATGCTTGCTGAGCAAATTATCCGCCGTAGCCGGATCTCGTGCCGCAATTAGCTGCACTGTTAGGTCGCTGGCTGGCCAGCCTAGGACCTGCTCAATCGCCGCATCAAAACGCTGTTCTGGCTGTGGCTGTGGCTGTGGCTGTGGC
>JABXHP010000092.1 GCA_013373575.1 Oceanospirillaceae bacterium
ATGTTGCGAGCCCCCTACCGTTTCGATGAGTACCGACCCAACGAGATCAAAGGTTTCCTCGACCTCATGGTGCCCGAACGCATGATCCTATCGCGTTACAGCGATACCGCGCGGACAAACTCAACAGAGAACTACTACGGTATCGAATACGCGATCTCTAAGGTACCTGACTCGCTGATTGACCGCTGGAGCAACCCGAAAGAGATCTCACAGTTAAGCATCAAACAGCTAAACCCCTTCGTGGCGAAGCGTTTCGATCTCAAGGAGGGACCGGTGACGTCTGCTCCTCAGCGCCTCACGAGTAGCTCCACCCTCGAGCTTTGGCATCAGCTTGATACCAGCTTTGAGCAACCTCGTGGTGCAGTCAACTTGGCTCTCTTCACACCCGCTGTGATACAGAGCGCCGAGTCTGCCGTCGCCTCAACCTTGCTGACGCGCATGTTAAATGAGATGGAGAACGAACTGCTCTACGACGCCTCGCTTGCGGGACTTAGCGCGCAGCTCTATCCACACCTGCGCGGTATATCAATCAAGGTGAGCGGCTATGATGATCGGCTGCCAGAGCTGTTTGTCTCCCAGCTTAAGGTGCTTGAAGAGCCGCTAGCGGATGAGGCGCTGTTCGAGCGCTTGCGTGAAGATTATCGCAAGGAGCTGCTCAACAGCCTAAAGGATAAACCCTATAACCGCACCTTCTCTAAACTCTACGATGAGGTGATGCAGGGCTGGTCAACTGAAGCGCGTCTTGCCGCTCTGGATACAGTAGAACTCGAGACCCTTCGCAGCCAGCGAGCGAAAATCTTGAGGCAGGGACAGCTGCGTCTTTTTGTACACGGCAATCTAACTGAAGCCGAGGCTCTGGAGATTGGCGCCAAGGTTGAACAGGCGTTTAGTGACCTGCAGCCTATCGACATACCGCAACTTGTTGTTACTCAGCTCAGCAATGAGACCAGTACAAGCATTCAAGTAGATCACAGTGACTCTGCGCTCCTGCTTTACATGCAAAGTGAAAGTGACGCGATAGCAGAGCGAGCTGAGGTCGCCCTTCTGAACGAGATGCTCTCAGCGCCCTTCTACTCGAGCCTCAGAACGGAGCAGCAGCTTGGCTATATCGTATTTAGCAACTATCTACCCATGAATGAGCAACCCGGTCTTGCGCTCGTTGCTCAGTCGCCCGTGGCAAACACCGAGCAGCTACGTGAGGCTTTTGCCCTGTTTCTAACCCAATGGCGCGCTGCGCTGCCTGAACTTCTGGCGTCTGAACTTGATGCTTTTAAAGCGAGTCTCGCGTCGCGAATCAGCACACCCTCGCAGCGCCTAGCAGATGAGACGGCACGACTCTGGCGCGAGATAGATAGAGACAACTCGATGTTTGATACGCGCGAGCAGATGCTCGCAGCCATTGGGCAGGTTGATACCGAAGCTCTGCTTAGCCGTATGGATCAGTTGCTAAACCGACAGTTATGGGTTGAGGCTAACCCTGACTAGGGAATGGCAGGTTATTGAGCTCAGGGATCGGCGCGAACGGAGTTATCAGGTCGATGTCAAAGATCTCAAACGGAGCCTGCTCAGCATCGGGCTGCTCGGGCCAATCGGGTAACACCATAGGCGCGTCCGGGCAGTCGATGCCGGGGGTGCACGCGTCTGCGATGACGCCATACTCCCTGTTTATGCGCTGAAATAGCTGCTCCTCTGGATTTGATGTAGAGAGATTACCTTGATATAGCACCCACTCTGGCGGCGACTCCAACCTGGTTGCTGGTGGCGCTGCGGCAATCACCACGGTCTCATCTTTTGCCGGCTCACCCGGAGGTATCACCACAGGGTCAGGCAGGATTATCTGTTCAGGTGTTATTGCGGTATAACCCGCCTCTACAGGGTCATAAGGTGTCTCAGGGGGCAGGAGCCGCTGCTCGAACTGCTGCGCAAATTCTGATGCGAGCGGGTCATCAATTAGATCGATGTCAGGGGAGTCGTCCAGCGCCAGCACAGCGGGCGCAACTAGGCAGCCGAAAAATAGTTGGCTAACTAAACTCCATCGGATAGATCGATTCGGCATAGAGTGCCAACTCCTCAAGTATTAAACGCTGCTGTTCACTTGTCTCTGGCAGTGCCGCTATACGGTTCATCTCCGCATAGAGCTCATCAAAACTGAGATGGCCGTTATCGCCTGTCAGTAACTTATGACTGCGGTACTCCTCCCAGCGCTGCTGCTCCTCTTCACGCAGAGTGTGCGGGTAGTTGCGCGCTTTGTAGCGAATCAACATCTCCTCGAGACGCGGATCCTGAAACGGCAGGTCCATATTAGTTAAGGTATCGGCATCGGCCTGCCGAACTTTATCCATGAGTTTGCGGTCCGAATCCTCAAAGAAGCCGCCCGAATAGAGCGCCAGATCAGGATCCGTTGCAGCCTCCATCGGTTCTGCATAGATCGACCGCAACTTCTCTACTAAGCCGGGTTCATTGCGCAACATTGAGAGGTGTGTGCGGCAGATATCACCATTTATCTCAAACCTGGCTGCCTCTTCAGCATTAAGCATTCCTGCCGGAGCTAAAATCGGACAGCGGTTCGCATGCACTAGCTTGAGCGCAATTTTCGGCGCACCTTCGGGTAACTGATCATGGCGCGTAAAGAGTAGCTCTCTCAGCTGTTCAGTGTTCAGTTCGAATAGCGGCTTGGGGTCCTCTCTAAGATCCCAAACCAGTGTCGCATTGGGGTTACCGGGGTGAGTGGCCAAGGGTGCGACTAGCGCAAGGTTACCTTGCACCACAGGATACTTTGACGAGACATGCAGCACCGGCCTCATGCGCTCTGTATCAAGCATCGACTGCGCTTTCTGTTTGGTACGATTACTCAGCACATACTCAAAGAGTTTTGGCTGAGCCTGTTTCACCAACTTGGCTACGGCAATCGTCGCCTCTACATCAGAGAAGGCGTCATGTGCCTTGCCGTGGTCTATTCCATTCGCTTTGGTTAGGTCTTCAAGCCTTAGGCTTGGAGTACCATCTTCGTAGGTGGGCCAGACGATACCCTCGGGCCGCAAGGCTCGCGTAAGCCGCAACATATCGATGATATCCCAACGCGAACAGCCGTTTTGCCACTCGCGCGCATAGGGATCGATAAAATTTCTGTAGAGCGTGTTGCGCGTCACTTCATCATCGAAGCGCAGCGAGTTATAACCCACACTGCAGGTACCCGGCCGCGCCAGCTGTTCGTTAATGAGGGCGATGAACTCCGCCTCAGGATACCCCTCCTCCAACGCTTTTTGCGGCGTGATGCCGGTAATCAAACAGGCCATCGGGTGGGGTAACAGATCCTCTGCTGGACGGCAGTAGATAACAAGCGGCTCATCAATAATATTAAGCTCTGCATCAGTGCGCACACCGGCGAACTGCATGGGACGATCGCGACGGGTATCAGTACCGGA
>JABXHP010000110.1 GCA_013373575.1 Oceanospirillaceae bacterium
CCAATTGAGCGAAGGCATCCATGCCGCCAATATCAACCCCAAAAGATAACCGATCATCCGTGATCTACCCTTGAGAACTGATTTAAGTCTAGCAGAGAGTCAAAGCTGTTTGGCTTATGCAGCGGGTATAGGCATAATCGAGCTCTCTACTTAGGCTTTCAAAGAGATATGCCTCGCCGAATTTTTAAACGCTATATGCCGGACCCGCGCAAGCTGAAAAAGCACAAGCACCTCAGCTGGCTCGGTGAGCATCTACACAACCCCAACCTCTGGCACCTCAGTCGTCGCTCGGCTGCAAGGGCGTTCATGATCGGTGTTTTCTGTGCGTTTCTACCCATACCGGGACAGATGTTCGTTGCTGCCCTCTTGGCACTTTGGATAGGCGGTAATTTGGCCGTCTCTGTAGGACTCGTTTGGCTGACTAATCCGGTTACCATCCCACCAATTTTCTTCGCGACCTACAAGCTTGGAGCCTTTATTCTAGGCACAGAGCCAATACAGATAAGCTGGAGTCTTGCGGGGATCGAGGCTCAGATCATGCATATATGGTGGCCCCTACTATTGGGCTCCCTCATATGCGGAATCATCTTCGCGGCACTCTCCTATGTTGTGATCAACCGGGTTTGGATTTGGCAGGTGCAGAAGAGCCGCCAACGCGCGCTAAAACGCCGCCACAAGGCTGATTAAACAGCCTGCAGTTGTCCGTTTTTGAGCAGTAGCGTTCGATCCATACGCCCTGCAAGTTGATGATCATGCGTCACCATCACAAACGCAATTCCCAACTGCTGGTTCAGCTTCTCGAGATACTCCTCAACCTCTTGTGCTGTCTGCGGATCGAGGTTCCCGGTCGGCTCATCCATCAGCACACAGCCGGGCTCATTCGCCAGCGCTCGCGCTATCGCAACACGTTGGCGCTCACCCCCACTGAGTTTTGCCGGACGATGCGAGGCTCGCTGCTCCAAACCCACCTGCTTAAGTAACTCAAACGACCGCGCACGCGCCTCACTGATAGGCCGGTTGGCAAGTAACATCGGTACCGCCACATTCTCTAGAGCGCTAAATTCAGGCAGCAGATGGTGAAATTGGAAAACAAACCCCAGATGGCGATTGCGTATGTCGGCTCGTTGCGCCTCGTTAAGCCCGTTTAACCCCTCACCACCCACTCTTACCTCACCGCCATCGGGTTTATCTAGCCCCGCAAGCAGATGCAAAAGCGTGCTCTTACCGCTCCCGGAACTCCCGATAATCGCGAGGCACTCACCGCGAGCAACGCTGAGCTCTAGATCATTGAGGATATCCAAGCGATGCTCTGCATCACTGAAGTGTCGGCTCAGATTAGAGGCTTGAAGAACTAAATTACTCATAGCGCAGTGCCTCCGCTGGCTGGGTTCTTGACGCACGCCAAGCTGGATAGATAGTCGCTGTAAAACTGATAGCCAGGGTCACACCCACAACCGTTAAGAGGTCTGGGATCTGCAGTTCAGATGGCAGGTAGCTGATGAAATAGACGTCGGAGGAGAGAAATTCGATACCAAACTGCTGCTCTACCCAAGCAACCAAATCAGACACGGTTAGCGCCAAGATCACTCCAAGTATTGAGCCCAATAGCGTCCCTAAAAAGCCTATTAAAGAGCCTTGAATCATAAATATTCTCAGGATCATCCCCGGGGTGGCACCGAGCGTTCGAAGAATCGCGATATCGGCGCGTTTATCAGTAACGACCATCACCAGAGTAGAGACAATATTAAACGCTGCGACAAAGACAATCAGGAAGAGCAGCAGACCTATCATGCGTTTCTCTAACTGAATGGCCTGAAACAGGTTGCCATGGGTACGCGTCCAATCTGAGGTGTAGACCGGAACCGGCAAGTCGCGAGCCAGTTCCCGCACTCGGTTCGGTGCAGCAAATAGATCCTCAAACTTGATCCGAAGCCCTTGAGTGCTTCCAGCTGGCATCCGCTTCAGACGTGCTGCATCAGCGAGGTCGATATAGGCAAGATTAGCATCCAGTTCAGCGCCAACTGAGAATATCCCGACGACTGTAAAGCGTTTCATACGAGGTACGACTCCCGCCACGCTTACGGACGCTTCGGGCAACACTAGGTTGACCTTATCACCGATCTGAACCCCCAAGAAGCGTGCAAGCAGTTCTCCCAGTACAATATTGTACTCGCCGGGCTTTAATGCCTCTAACTCCCCTCCCACCATCTGCTCCGCAGCTATAGATACGGTAGCTTCAAACGTTGTATCTATACCATTAACGAGAACCGGTTGTACCCGACCACTGGCACTTAGCATGCCTTGGGCCTGGGTATAGGGAGCCACACCTTCGACGTCTTCGGCACTTAGGAGTTGTTCACGCAACGGCTGCCAGTTCTCCAGCGGGGCATCATATCCATTGATAACAGCCTGAGGCACCATCCCCAAGATTCGTTGTTTGAGCTCACGATCGAAACCGTTCATCACACTCAGAACAAGAATGAGTGCTGCGACACCGAGCATCAGCCCCAGCATCGAAACCAGGGATATAAACGATATAAACAGATTTCCACGCTGCGATCGCGTATAGCGCCAGCCTACAAAGAGCGAAAAAGGGGAGAACATTTTGTGGTAATTCATCCTATACTGAAGCAATAAACAGACGTTCAAAGCGTGGGGAACCGTTTTGGCTACAAGAGAGCGCCGTAACTACTACCGTATCAATTATCCACTGGCACTGGAATATCATCAGGTGGATATGGAGACAATTTTATCGTCTGATTCTCCTCAGCAGTTTAATGTTTCCCCATATTTCACCTTGCAACTCCACCTGGCAGAGCTGGAGACGGAGTTTATCCAACTCAACAATAAGGTAAGTGAGACACAACCACAGCTCGCGGCTGGACTTGAGCTACTCAACCGAAAGATCGAGTTGATTGGTAAAACCTTAGTCAGTGGTGATATGGAGGTTGATGACGCCCATATCGTTGATGCAAACCTGAGCGAATCAGGCATGGCGTTCCTAGCGAATGAAGCCTTCGAACCCAAATCACTGCTTGCGCTCAAGCTGGTTTTCCCAAGCGACTCTATCGGTCTACTGGTCTACGCCGAAGTCGTCCGTTGTGAGGCGGTGGGCGAGCGCTTCGAGATTGCCGTGAACTATCTAAAAATGCCGGAGCGCTGCCGATCAATTCTGGCCCGCACCATTATCCGCGCACAAATGCGCCAACGTCGAATTGAGCAGCTAGACTTGGACGATGATGATCTGCGACACTAACGCGTATGCAAACTAGTCAGCGTAAATTACAGCATCATATTGGCGTTGCCGTCGGTTTCATAGGTCTGATGGTCTGGTTCTACCTAGGCGATAGACTTGGGTTTATGAACGCCGTGACTGCTCTATTTCCTGAATCCCACGCTGGCGCTGGCCTGATGCTAGGCATAATGCTGGTGATGGCTCCAGGCTTCTTTGTATGGAAGCTCTACAATCGCTGGTTAGAGCGCTATCTAGACGTTAAAGGGCGGTATTACGAAGACGATTTTTACAAAGAGCCCCCCAAAGAGAAACGCTAAACCACCCCCTCCAGGCGAGCCCTTAACTCTCACCCGCGTAGATTGACTGATAGAGATAAAATAGCTTGGTTGTATCCCCTGCCTTTCCATATAATCGTCTCTTTATACAACACTAGGGAGCACTAGCCTTATGGGCCGAGCGTATCAAAACCGAAAAGACTCCATGGCAAAAACTTCGGATATGAAGGCGAAGTTATATAGCCGTTTCGGACGCGAAATTTATGTAACTGCCAAAGCTGGCGGTAGTGACCCAGCAGGTAATCTGGCCCTGCGCAGCCTTATGGACAAGGCGAAGCGCGAGCAGGTCCCTGCTCACGTAATCGAGAAGGCGATCGCAAAAGCCGCAGGCGGTGGCGGTGAAGATTTCGCACCAGCTCGCTACGAGGGCTACGGCCCCGGTGGTTGTATGGCAATTATCGAGTGTTTGACTGACAACCCTACGCGTACCTTTGGCGATGTTCGACAGGCCTTCGTAAAATCCAAGTCAAAGATTGGTACGCCTGGCACAGTCGCGCACATGTTCGACCACTGCGCCATCTTCGTATTCCCACACGATGACGAAGACGCGGTACTTGAAGCCCTGCTTGAGGCCGATGTCGACGTAACTGACGTTGAGAATGAAGACGGCAAGCTCACCGTTTTTGCACCAAACACTGAGTATTTCAAAGCTAAGACTGCGCTAAACGGTATGGGCATCGAAGAGTTTGAGGTGGACGAGATCCAGTTCATACCTCAGAGCTACACACAAATTAGCGCCGAAGATATGCCCATGTTCGAGAGGTTCATCTCGATTCTGGACGATAACGACGACGTTCAGCAGGTCTACCACAACGTCGAGCTGTAACACCGAGCACGCGAGCGAAAGCTATTGTTTCCCTAGAGCCCGCATCGTACGACGCGGGCTCTCTATGCGGGGGGCACGCGGCGAGAGTTGCCCTGGGCCGACACCGAGATTACTTAATGGACATGCACGCTATTGTCGTCTCAGGGTTATCGCATTGGACGGAGAATAGCCCCATCTCTCCCGTTGATTGGTCTGAGTGGACACTGAAAAAGAATCTCTGGGCTGCATCACAGTAACCGCTAAATCGACCCTCTTTGGAAAAGGTGATCTTGATTGTTTCAAGCGCGGCTTTTCTGATTCGCGGATCTTCTATGTTCACCTTGCCAGTTTGCTTTATAAAGGCTTCAAAGTCGTCCGTTAACTTGACACCCGTATCGCCCCAGGTAACCCCTTTATCAATATCAATTGCGTATCGCTCAATAAGATCAACACGGTCGTATTCGTGGGTGGATATAAGCGCAAAAGTCGTTTTGTAGCCCGCTGGTCGTGCTATATCAACAGAACAAAACTGGTCACCGAATGAAGGGTCCATAGCCAGTTGGCGGGAAAGAAAATCTCCCGTAATGGTCTCTCTTGTAACCCAAACCGAATAGGGTGTGTCTATCTTCTCTGCTGCCAGTTCAGACTTTGATGCACTGGTTTTATCATCTTGCGAGCATCCAGCCAGCAGTACGATAAATGATACAGCTGCAAACACTCGATATTTACGTGGTAAACGCATAAGGTCTTGTTCGTTACAGTGAGCCATTTTTTATAGTGTAGCTTCGAGCATAAAGGATAGCCACTGCGGCTACTCAGGCGTTCCACACGCAATCACCCAAACCTTGGTCATAAATGAATTTTACGAGCGCTATTGCAGAACGACTGCCCCAAACCTAAAAGCCTAGATGATATAAGCTATATTTAACGTACCCTTGTGAGATTAATTGCACGTAGTGAATGATCTAATTTCCAAACAGAGTGTCTAACTAGGGTTTGCCGTGCATCGGCAGAAACAATAAAGCACCTAGGCTGCGAATCTGTTCGTTATGTTCAGAGCCCGCCTATAGAGCAAATAAACGGTGGAAGCAGCAATGACGGAGCTCGATAAACTTAAGTCCGATCTGAAGCAGAAATCAGATAGGATTCAAGAACTCGAAAATAAGCTTGAATTGACTGAGTCGAAAGCCTCGAAGCTTCACTCAGAATTCGTCTACAGCTTGGCAGCCATGGGGGCTTTCTACTGGACGGACAATCTCCGTACTGGCACTGCTATCTATACCTCTAATGACTTCTTTTATCGAATGGGGTTTGCAGACTCTGAGATACCCCGAACGCTAAATGATTATATAACCTTCATTCATCCCTCAGACCTTCCTACAACAATGGATACATTCACTCGTTACTGTAACGGAGAACTGGAAAGCTACGAAGTTGACTTTAGATTCCGAAGAAAAGATGGCTCTTGGGCAACGACGCATAACCTCGGTTACATAACCAAGCGAGAGGGCGATGAAGTCATCGAAGTCTCCGGCGTCACCATTGACATCAGCTACATCAAGTCGATTGAAGAGGCCTTGCAGAAATCCAATGCGGAACTCACGGCGGCCAACGAAAAACTGAAACACATAGCCTCAACGGATCGACTAACCGGTGTCAAAAATCGAGTAAAAATTGAGGAAGCTTTCGAACGTGAAATTAATCGCGCTGAGCGATACGACACCTGCTTCGAGATAGCACTCTTGGATATCGACTTTTTTAAACGGGTGAACGACACATACGGCCATCAAACGGGGGATGACGTCTTAGTCGAGGTGGCTAAACGATTAGAGGAGAACTGCCGCAAGACTGATATCGTGGGGCGCTGGGGCGGCGAGGAGTTTATTATTATCTGTACAGATATTAAGGACGGTATCTGTTCTTTGGGAGAGCACATAAGGGCAGCTGTTGCTGCAACAGAGTTTGAATCTGTAGGGACAATCACTGTATCAGTTGGTGTGACGAGCTATCAGAAGTTCGATTCGATGGAAAACATGATCAAACGCGCCGACCTAGCACTTTATGAAGCCAAGCATCTTGGCCGCAATAGAGTCGTATCTCGATAGTCCGGGGTAATAGATGACTGCTTTTGTAAGCATTCAGCATCTCCTTTACGGAAAATCTGGCGAGCTGCTGCACCAGCATATGAGGCCGAACAAGGATTAGCTGGCAAAGAGGACAGGGCAAGTAGAGCAAGGCCAAGCTTTGCACCGCAGCGCGTCGTTAATTAGTTCGTTAGATCGCTTTTGATACGGGTGATCATCAGCTGATCTACGCGAAGATTATCGATATCCACCGCCTCTATCTTAAAACCGCAAATAGTCACGGAATCCGCTCGTTTGGGTATGCGCTTGAGCAGGAAAATAAGTAGTCCGGCCGCTGTCTCGTATTGGCTGTGATTGGGGAAATCTTCCAACTCTAAGCCCAGCGTACGTGCGATATCAACTAGGGGGGTGGCACCATCCACCAACCAGGAGTGCTCATCTCGCTGCACAATTTGATCATCGCCTGCGGTAGCAATCAGATTTCCCATAAAGCTACTCAGCAGGTCTTTAACGGTCACGATACCCACTACCCTGCCATACTCGTTCAACACCACGGCAAAGGGTTTACCCGACTCTTTAAAGGTGTTGAATCCTTCACTGATCACCAAGGTATCTGGCATACAGAGCGGCGCCTGATCGATCAGGCCTGGCCGCAGCTGAGGTTCGCCCCCTTTGAGAACATCTCTGAGTATCTCTTTGGATTCGATCACACCGACCAGTTTATCCAATGAGCCATCGCACACCAAAAACCAGTTGTGCGGATGGTCTATTAACTTCTCTCGAATCGACGCGCTGGCTTCATCTAAATCAAAAAAGACGATCTGCTCACGAGTCGTCATGACAGTCGTCAGTGTTCGCTCGTCTAGCTCGAACACATTTTCGATAATCTGATACTCCTGCTCGCGAATGCTACCCGCCTCGGCACCGGCATCCATCATCGCGACAATATCATCTGAAGTAATATGCTCTTCGCGCTCTGTGGGCAGCCTTAATAAACGCAGCAACAGCGTACTGGCGGCATTAAATGCCATCACTAGCGGCGTTAGCAGCAGCGTTATCCAACGGACAGGCCTGATCACCTTCATCGCCATCACTTCGGGCAAAATCATACCGATACGTTTAGGGACCAGGTCAGCGAAGAGTATGAAGAGCGATGTAATGGTTATAAATGAGAGCGTAAAGCTGAGCTGATCGAGCAGAGCGCCTTGGTAGACCTGAGCGAGAAGCTGCTTAAAGAACTGCGTCAAGCTCTGCTCACCGACGATACCACCAAGTATCGCAATGGCATTGAGTGCGATTTGAATCATCGCGAAGAAACCACCCGAGTTACTCTGTAGCTCTAGCACGTCGCGAGCGCGGGTGTTGCCCTCGTCGAGTAAAATTTGCAGCTTAATTTTTCGCGCGGCGGCGACGGAGATCTCCGAGATAGCAAAAAAGGCGCCCAAAAAAATTAGCACCAGCAAAAGCACGATATCAGTCGACATAGGTCCCACCCAAAAGCGAAATTCGCAGTAGCCCAAGTGTATACCGGCTGATGCAGACTACACGCAAAAATAGGCGCACCGCGCTAAAGATTCTTTATTCAGAGACAGTAAAATAGCTAATCTCTGTTTACTCTGGGACCAACAGGAACACCTGCGCACTCCTGGCCCCATAGTTGCCGTTCAGTGGCAAAGGTCGCGAACATCTCAACTTACGGACCACCCGCTGATCTGCATAGCGGCCGGCCAAACTGATCACGTCCAATACCTTTGCTGCCATTGCAAGAACCTAAGCCCTAGACCGTCCAATGACCGCTCTCAAATCAATATCGCTCTTTAGACTGCTTCCTATGTCGCTCCCAATCCGCGAGTGCGAGTTTCAATTTATTGAGATTGATTGGCTTAGACATGACTACATCCACTCCAGCGGCCACTAACCGATCTTGTTCATCACCAATCGTCGCCGCAGTTACCGCAATGATTGGCCCAGTGTACCCCGCTGTTCGTAACTGAGCGGACAACTCGTATCCATCCATTTCCGGCATCATTGCATCGGTTAGTACAATATCGGGTTGCTTGTCTAAGAAGGCTGCTAGTGCTAGCTGTCCGTTTGATGCCGTTGTTACTTCGGCACCTGCCTTGGCTAGGATACCTTTGGTCAACATCTGAATCGTGAGTTGGTCTTCTGCAACGAGAACGGTTTTACCCGCCAGGGTTTGAGTGAGTTGCTCGTCGGTATAGCTCCGTTCGTTGAAATTCACGTGCTCGTTTGCAGGCAGCAGTCGGGCTATGAACTTGAAGCCGGCACCGCCTTTCGGACTTGAGAAGTAAGAGATCTCGCCATTGAGTGATTGAGCCAACTCTTTAACGACATAGAGCCCGAGACCTGTACCATCACCAGACGTCTCGTCACGACTAAAGGCTTCGTACATCGTCTGTTGAAAGGCCTCAGATACACCCTTGCCGTCATCTTCAACACAGACCGTTAATTCAGTTAATGCAGAATTACACGGTTTTGTAGTTGCGCTAACCCATACATTCGCGGCCTCGGCGTGCAGATAAGAGTTTTTGACTAGGTTGGTAACAATTTGGCGTAGTGCAGATCGATTGAATAAAAACTCATCAGCAACCAACTCATCGAAAGAGTAGTGTGTAGCAACACTGTATTGTTGCGCCAAGTTGGACAAAGATGAAAGCGCTCTCTCAATAACGAGTGACGGTGCATCAACAACTGCCTCATCTTTGGTAGCCGGAGTATCGGGCCGCATAACCATACGCAGATCGTCCATAATAGCTAAAGCACCCTCACTGTTCGCCCTAAGAACAGGCAGGTACTCATCCAAATTTGTACTCGTTATCTGGTCATAGATCATGTGACTTGAAGAGAGCGGGGTTCGTAACTCGTGGCTAATCACAGATAGCATCTGCGCCTCTCTTTCGCGACGCAGTTGAAGCTCTTCCAGTGCCGCAGAGAGATGTGCTGTGCGATCAGTCGCAAGCTGCTCCAATTCTGCACCATAGTTTTGGAGGCTACGCTTCTGACGAACTATTTGCACCACGAATAACAGCAGTAGCAGACAACTAGCACCTAAGGCGATTGACAGATTGCGAACAAATCGCTGATTCGCCAACGCAGACTCAGTTATGTAGACAACGCTATCGCCTCGCCATTTATCCAAGATGGCTTCGTAGGTACCATTGCTGCGTATCGATTCAATGCCGCGATTAATCGCTTCAAGTAACTCAGTGTCGCCCTTTTTAACAGCAATATGCGTTGTGCTCAGCTCTATCGGGTAGGGCGAGACTTTGATCCCCCGAATGCGGTTCTCAGATAACAGGTATTCGCCAACCCATTTCTCTGTTAACAACGCATCCAACTCGCCCGCTTTGAGCATCTCGAAGCCGTGTAGCCAAGTATCAATGGTCACGATATTGATATCTGGGTCTCGCTCTAGAATTGCACGAGCGTAGCCTTTGGCCTCCGAGCCAACACGGCGCTGCTTAAGATCACCGTAATCTCTAATCTCAAAGTTATCCGTTGCTAAAAACAACGAGAACTCTGACTCCAGAACCGGTTCAGAAAAGTCGAAAAGCTCTAACCGAGCCGGTGATTTGTTGATCTGTAAGAGCCCAGTGACCTCCCCAGCTTTAGCGCGGTTTTGTGCTTCGGCCCAATCAGACAATTCGATGGAATAATCGATCCGCCCTGCTTCGAAAATAGCCTCCGCGAGTTCGACAGTTAAGCCCGCGGGCTCATCATTAACAGAAAAAAGAAGGGGCGCGTAGTTCTCATTCCCTAAAAACGTTTTAGGGGTCGCCTGAGTGCTGACTGACGCAAGAAGCAGAACCGCAATCAACAGCGAGCGCAAACCCGTCATTCAACCCCCTGCTGTTTCTGCAGATCTAGCCCCTCAAAAATCGCCTCAATCGCCAAAGGCAGAAACGTGGGGTTGAGCGGTTTTTCGATAAAGTAAAGAACTCCAAGATCCTTGGCTCGTTGTTTCATCTCATCGCCTGTGTGCGCAGACATAACAATGAACGGCATCTTATCGTCAGCGGCTTTGCGGTACGCCTCAATAAATTCAAAGCCCCCTAACTTCGGCATTTTTAGATCGATCAGAATCAGATCAGGCTGATGACGCAGCGCGATATTCAGCCCAGTCTTTGGCTCTATAGCAAAGAATAGCTTGTAGTACGGTGCCAGCATTTCGCGCGCCGCTTCTACGGTAATTTGATCATCATCGATGATTAAAACACTTCTCTTCATGCAACAGAATCCTTAATTTCCAGCCCAGCTATCGTCCGTTTCATGTCATGTATATCGAGTGGCTTATTCAAGACAGCATCGGCACCTGCTTCCATTAACTGTTCAGTCTCTTTACCAATAATGGCGGCGGTCAACGCAACTACCTGACCGGTAAATCCATCCGCGCGAATGTGGCGAATTAACTCGTCACCACTCATCTCTGGCATCATCAAATCGGTCAAAACAATATCGAACTCACCGGCACGGAAGGCATCCAGCGCTTGCTTACCGTTATCACAAACCACAACTTCGGCACCTGCATCCTTCAGTACTTTGCTAGTGAGTAGCTGCAATGTCTTCTGATCTTCAGCGAACAAGATGCGCTTCCCTTGAAGCGCCACGGGAATGGCCGC
>JABXHP010000112.1 GCA_013373575.1 Oceanospirillaceae bacterium
CCTCACGGTCTAGTACCCGGCGTGACGCCAAAACCTCAGGTTGTGCATCGAATATCCAAAGCCCTGCTAGGGTCGCGTAGCAACCGATATCAAGCAGGCCGCCACCGCCAAGCTCGGCCTTAGCGCGAATATTATTTGGGTCGATATTTTTATAAGCGAAAATGGTGTGGGCGGACTGTACTGGCCCAATCTTGGGCAGGATCTCTTCGCGCAGCATCTTCCACTGCGGGTTATACGCCACCATAAACGCCTCCATAAGGATGCCCCTGTGCTTCTGCGTTGCCTGCTCAAGCCTCTGTAAATCGGTCAGATCCAGCGCTATAGGCTTTTCACAAAGAACCGCTTTACCCGCCTCTAGGCCCTTGATGGAGTAATCGACGTGCAGATGATTGGGAAGTGGGATGTAAATTGCATCGATATCAGCATCCTGCAGCAGCGCATCGTAACTCTCGTAAATCTTCTCAATGGAGAACTGCTCAACAACGGCGCTTACGGAATCTGGACGGGAGGTCGCTAGCGCATAGACCTGGTGACCCGCCGCCAGAATTGCAGGGCAAACCTGCTCGCGTGCGATCTTCGCGTTGCCCAGTATTCCAAATTTCAACATGAGATATCCTTGATAGAGGTTGGGAAGGGTACTTCGAAAGACTATACTAAAGGCTATCGCTCTAACCAATTCTTCTATTTCATAAATCCAAGGATCTCCATGCTATTCAGACTCTTTGAGGGTATAACTGAGGCGCTGCCGTGCAACGCGGCACAGCAACCACCCCACGGCCTGTGGGCATTTTGCCGGCACTACACGCGGGGCTTTGAACTGCCGCTTTTGGGCCTCTCGCTAAGCACCGCACTCATAGCGATACTTGAGGTGACGCTGTTTAGCTTTCTTGGGCAATTAGTAGATTGGCTCTCAGACCGGGACCCCGCCACGCTATTTAGCGAGGAGGGCAGCACGCTTGTGATGATGAGCTTGGTGACGCTCATAGCAATACCGCTCTTGACGTTACTGCATGCACTGTTGCTGCATCAAAGCTTACTAGGCAACTATCCGATGGCGATTCGCTGGTCGGCACACCGTTACCTGCTGGGTCAAAGTTTAAGTTTCTATCAGAATGATTTCGCCGGTCGTATTGCGACCAAGGTGATGCAGACTGCGTTGGCGGTCCGCGAGACCGTGATGAAACTGCTCGATGTGATGGTCTATGTGCTGGTCTACTTTATCAGTATGATTGTGCTAGTGGGGCAGGCGGATTGGGTGCTGATGCTACCGATGCTGGCTTGGCTCGCTGTTTATGTCAGCTTGCAGTTCTACTTTGTACCGCGCCTCAAAAAGGTTGCAACCGCACAGGCAGACGCGCGCTCTACTATGACAGGCCGCATCGTAGACTCTTACACCAATATCAGCACAGTAAAACTCTTTGCGCATACTCAACGCGAGTCTGACTATGCTGAGTCGAGCATGCGTGAGTTTCTTCTGACCGTCTACCGCCAGATGCGCTTGGGAACCGGCCTCAACGTCAGCGTACAGGTAGCCAACTACCTGCTGGCATTCTCCACCGCTGCGATTGCGATCTACCTCTGGTCGATTGGTGATATTACCGTCGGTGCGATTGCCGTCGCGATCAGCTTGGCGCTACGCCTTAATGGGATCTCAATGTGGATCATGTGGGAGGTGAGCGCACTGTTTGAGAATATCGGCACTGTGGTAGATGGCATGAATACCCTCTCAAAACCCATTGATATTAAAGACAAACAGAGCGCCAAGCCAATCGAGGTGCACGCTGGAAAGATCGACTTCGACGCCGTGGATTTCACTTATGATGGGAAGGTTGAAGTTTTCAACCAGCTCAAGCTCTCAATTAAACCGGGGGAAAAGGTTGGCATTGTTGGGCGCTCTGGCGCGGGTAAATCGACGCTGGTTAACCTTCTACTGCGTTTCTATGACGTTGATGGCGGCGTTATCCGTATTGATGATCAGGATCTGCGCGACGTTACGCAGGACTCACTGCGAGCCCAGATTGGCATGGTGACCCAGGACACCTCTCTGCTGCATCGATCTATTCGCGACAATATCCTCTATGGACGTCCAGACGCTTCGGACGCCGATCTCATGGCTGCTCTCGAGGGAGCGCAGGCTGATCACTTTATCAAACAGCTTTCAGATCCAAGCGGTAACACCGGCCTTGATGCTCAGGTAGGTGAGCGCGGGGTGAAGCTATCAGGCGGTCAGCGCCAGCGCATCGCTATAGCACGAGTGCTCCTCAAGGATGCGCCGATACTGGTTCTAGATGAGGCGACATCAGCGCTCGACTCGGAAGTTGAAGCGGCGATTCAAGAGAGTCTATATCGGCTGATGCAGGGTAAAACGGTGATAGCGATCGCCCACCGCCTTTCGACCATTGCAGCGCTGGATCGGCTTGTTGTTATCGACAAGGGCGAGATAGTAGAGCAGGGGACGCATGAGGAGTTGCTGCAACACAAGGGTATTTATGCCCAGCTATGGGCGCATCAAACGGGCGGTTTCCTCGGATTAGATTAAAGAGGATTTGCTCCCGCAATCACGAGCAGAGTTTTAGCTCTGCTCGCTGTTTATTGGGCGCCTATTCAGCCATTCAAGGTTAATACACCTTACTCAACGCATGAGGTCTGAGCTTTTTGAGCCTCTGTGAGGCGGTCTCGCTCCCATGAGCGGAGAATCAAGCGTGCGATCAGTGTACCTACGACGTAGGCTGCCACTACTGTAATTATGTCCGAGTTGGCGAAGCTTAATGAGGTGAGCATCGGGCCTGGGCAGTAACCTGCCAAACCCCAGCCAGCACCAAAGATTAACCCGCCAAGAACGAGGCGCGTATCAACTTGGTGTTTGGTCGGAGTGCGGAAGAACTCAGCCAATATCGGGGTTTTTCGACGCATGATAAATGGCGTCGCAATAGCGTTTACCAACAAGCCGCCGCCCATTACGAAGGCAAGGGATGGATCCCAGGTTCCGAAAATATCCAGGAAATTGATAACTTTGGCAGGGTCAACCATCTGCGCGACGGCCAGGCCCAATCCAAACAGTGTGCCGGCAGCGAGTGCAGCGATCAGTGAAAGCATAATTAGGACCCTATAATGTGGCGAACAACAAACACAGTAGCAACCGCACTCGCCATGAAGGTGAGGGTGGCTACGAGCGAGCGAGGGCTGCGTCTAGCCAAGCCACAGATGCCATGTCCCGAGGTACAGCCCGTACCGATAGTAGTACCGACACCCACCAGTAGGCCTGCAACAATCAGAGCGCCTTTGCCCACCTGTGCCTCAATCTGGTGCAGGTCTGGCCCTAGACCGAGCCACTGATAGATAAACCCACCGAGAACAAGGCCAATTATAAAAAGAACACGCCAAGGCACATCGCCTTTTTCTGGAAGGATTACACCGCCAGCAATCCCAGAAATCCCCGCAACCCTGCCTTTAATCAGCAGAAGGAAGGCGGCAGATAAGCCTATGAGCGCACCGCCAATAAAGGCGGGAACAGGTGTGAAGTTAACGATTTCCATACTAGTGCCCCCGAATAAAAAGTGTGCGCATATTAGACATTGCTGATTAATTGATCAAGATCAATGACTGCATATACTCTCTCAGCACTTAGAGCTGCTTTGGTTGTGGCATACAAATTGCATGATAAAAGTGCTGAAGCTAGTATTTGATAATAAGAGAAGACGATGCAAACCATTGACACCCTAATCCAGACAAACCGACAAGTGCTGATTGAGCGTTGGTCAAATAACGACTGCCTCGCTGACTTGATGTTTAAAGAAGCGAAGAATCAGAGTGTTTACTTTATCGATAGAAGCTATAAGCGCCTCGAATCGATCGCCAAGATGCTGTTGCAGTTTCTGCGTCGCACGCATGATAGGCAAGCCTTAGGACGCATGCTTCCGAGCATCCGCGCCTATCGCCAAGGGAAGCGCAATGCCGACCAGTTGCGCCAAATTCTGGCGCGGGAGATTGAGGGTGTGTTGCTTGAGGATGCGGTCAAGTTGGGCGTAGAGCGCGGTTTTTTCGTCGATCTTGGCCACGCCATAAACCTCACTCCAGACCAGGACTTCGAGACACTTTACCCTAAAATCTAACCGGCTATTGCAGCAAAGCGCTGTTCTAACTTGTCGGCACCCGTGTAACCGAGCGCGAGAGGCGACAACTGATCGCCTCTCTCTAGCAGCAGCGCAGGAAAACCGCCCACACCAAGCTCAGCAACCTTGGCAAGATCCGTGCTGAGTCTCCCTGCAACCTCATTCGAATTTAATGCTGCTGAAAACTCGCCAGAGCTTAAACCTATCTGCTCGGCTAAACCCACTAAAACTTCGGTGTCACTCGGATTGAGCGCCTGTAGATAGTAGGCCTGCTGTATCGCCGAGATCATCGCTTGCTGTGCCTCTACACCGCCCAATAAAAGGGCGGTGAGCACCGCGCGACAAGCAGGATAGGTTGATCGACGGGGGCTGTTCTCTCTCCAGAAGTCATGATTGAATGAAGTCTGCGTCTGTTGCTCTATGTGTCTCCAAATCTGCTGGAGCTTCTGCTGCATCTCGGCGGGCATTGGCATCTCTGAATCCGGTGCAAGACCTCCCATAATAATTTCTGAAGGAAGATCAGGGTGCAGCGCCTGGAACTTCTGCAACTGAGTACTAAACGCCCAGCACCAAGAGCACATGGGATCCATTACATAGATAAGCTTCACATTGTCTCCTTAGGGTTCTACTAATAGGTCTGCTTGTGGGGCGCTTCCTGCTCTATACTAAAGTTGACTAGGAGTTGTATCCTCGCAGTTTAGTGCGCAGTATCAGCAAGGTTGAGAGAGGGAACCTAAACTCACTATGGCACGTATATCTGAATCTCATCAGCGTTTGAGCTACAGTCAATTCCCAGCTGTATTGGCGTCCCTTTGTGTTACGCTGTTTGGCCTTTTCTGGTTCCTAGCGCTGGCGGTAGAGACAAGCCTTAAACCCTTACACTATACGCTATTCAATTTCCTCCTCATCGCTATTTTAGCGCTACAGAAATACCATCGCTTAGATATTGATGCTGAGGAGTCGCGCTATAAGTTGCTGAGTATTGGCATGCTTTCGGGTGTTCAACGCTGGCAAGGCTCACTTGACGAGTTGATTGGACTGCATGTTGAGCCTGGATTTGGTGGCGTTAAGGGTAGTGGGGGCAGGCTTCTGTTACAACGCAGTGATCAGCCTGCGCTAATTCTAAGTAGTACAGATATACTTCCTGGGGCTCACCGAGAGATGGAGAGCGCCGCTAAACAGATAGAGTCCTGGTTGGACAATAAGAGAGGTTCTTGAATGTCGTTGTTAATCCTTGGGATTGTTATTTTTCTGGCTATACACCTTCTGCCTGCAACCGCACCAAATCTGCGTGAGCAGCTAGGGGAGCGCTTGGGTCATGTCGGTTGGCGGCTCATTCATTCAGGGGTTGCCTTGGTTGGACTCTACCTTATTGTTCAGGGCTACGCCGACTGGCGCATGCAGCCGATATTTGTCTGGACTCCCCCGGCTTTTCTATCTCACCCCACAGCGCTGTTGATGGTCGTAGCTTTTATATTTCTAGCCGCGGCCTGGGTACCTAATAACGCCATTAAGAAGCGCGTAGGGCATCCAATGTTACTCGCCGTGAAAACCTGGGCGGTGGCGCACCTACTCGTTAACGGAACGCTAGCTGATCTACTCTTATTCGGCAGCTTTCTTGCTTGGGGGGTGATCTCATTCATCATGCACCGCCGAGCAGACCGCGCAGCAGGGTTGAGCAGAGTAGGCCAGAGCAGCCCAGTAGCGACGCTAATCACTGTACTACTGGGCATTGTTATGGCTGGACTTTTTGCACTCTGGTTGCACCCGATTCTAATAGGCGTCCCCGCTATAATTAGACTCTCATAATAGTTGGCATAGCCCTTGCTAAATCCTCAATGAAGCATCAAACAGCTGCCTGAAGCCGAAAATGCGCGACTACTCGTGCATTTTCACGCAAGAGCAGCGCCTGAACCAGAGGACTAAGGGCTATGAAACGTCTACTCGAAAAAGCAGTAACACCGGACCAACTACTCAAGTGCAGTTGGGACTACGTAGGATCAGAGTTGATCTATTCCTCAGAGGGTTCGGAGCAGTCGCAGCATCGTATACTTACCCACTGGCGTAGTGAGAGCGGTGAAATCATCGGCATGCTGCTCAATTTTGTCTGCAGGGACTATTTGCGCGAGCGAGTCATAATTCCTTCAAGTCAGATCGAGCCGGAAATCTTAGCTGATATCCCGCTGGTAGATCGCTATGGATTTCAGGTTCACAGGTCGCAAAAGCGGGCACTGGAGTGGGACCTATTAACGCGACTCGATATCGACAGTGTGAGTAGAGACCTAAAAACCGGCCTATTAGCTCACTAACACCGCATTTGCAATTTGCGAAAACTTCCAGAGGTTTCGCAAATTGCATCTCCTTTTGCAACTAACTCAGTTGATTACCTATGGCTTAAATCGCCAGCATACACTTGCGACATAGAGACTGCCCGCTGGCTGCCGATATAGATCATCGCATGTTTACGGCTCAGTTCAGCGGCGCAACTCGCACCGCAGCTGTGTGCAATCGTATCGAGCTCTTTGTGCATTTCATTGGCGTAGTTCGCCACACGTAGCGCCTTAGTGGAGGGGTCTAGCCCCCGCTGCAATCGACGATTGTGCGTGGTTATCCCTGTAGGACAGGTGTTCTGATGGCACTGCAGCGCTTGTATACAGCCAAGTGAGAACATATAGCCGCGTGCGCTGGTAACACAATCAGCTCCGGCACAGAGGGCCCATGCAACATCAACTGGGGTTATTAACTTACCGGAGGCTACGACCTTAATTCTCTCTCTGAGCCCCAATGAATTCAGTAAATTCACAACCGATGGGAGGGACTCCTGAATATTCATTCCAGCAGCATCTATAAGCGACATAGGGGCGGCGCCCGTGCCACCGTTGCCACTGTCGATGGTAATAAAATCCGGGGCGTAATCAATAATATGCTGTTCGAATAGGGTGGATGATAGGTTGCCCTCATTATCAGTGGCAACTGCCTCGGCTGTTCGGATTAAAACCTCTAGGACAGCGCGAAAATCATCCATGCTCCCGATACAAATTTTGAAACCAGTAGGTTTATCAGTGATATTGCGGATCGTGTGGATGAACTCGAAAAGCTCTTCGGCGCTACTGACTTCAGCATGGCTAGGTGGGGAGATGCTTGCTTCTCCTTCAGGGATGCCGCGCTGCTTTGCAATCTCAGGGGTCACCTTATCTGCAGGCAGAATTCCCCCTTTACCAGGCTTCGCCCCCTGACTCACCTTGATCTCAAACATGCGCACGTTTTGGCGATCCGCTAGCGCTCTGAGCTTAATTTCATCCAAGCGACCGCTCTCATCGCGTACGCCGTATTTGGCGGTACCTATCTGACACACTAGATCAGCCCCTGAATCAAGATGGCGATCGCTGGCGCCACCTTCACCTGTGTTTATCCAGACGCCTGCTAGCTTTGCACCAGCCGCAAGTGCTGCGACTGCGGGTCGAGAGATCGCGCCAAAGCTCATACCGGATATATGAAACAGTCGATCGGTTGTGTAGGGGTTTGCAGTGTGGGGGCCAAAGGTGAGGGTGGGTTTGCGCGACTCGCCAGTATAGGGAATGACGGCGTTAGCAAAGACGACATCGCCCTCGCGCTGTACTCGCGTTGAGCCAAAGGCTTGTAGTGTTGATTCCTGTTTCGCTGCACGGTACACCCACGAACGATCTGCTCTATTAAACGGCATCTCCTCTCGGTCAAGTGCGAAGAAGTACTGTCTAAAAAAGACACCTAACTCCTCAAATATATACCTAAAGCGACCTACAACGGGGTAGTTTCGGCGAATCGTCTGATCTACTTGACTTCGATCCCTCACATAGATGACACCAATGAGTAACAGAACCAAGACGACGATGATGCCAGGCAGGTGGCTTAGCACAAAGGATATAAAAACAGCGATCTGATCCATGAAACCCTCGAAGTGAACAGAAGTAAACTTTCGAAAGTTTAGATCAGAGCGCAAAGCTTTACACTCTAGCAACATCTGATAAAGACGATAGCTGTTCAGATCTATGTAAGGGAGAGGGTGGAAGAGCGATCTAACCATAGACTGACCAACTTTTATCGCACTGGAGAACGCCCCCCGATGTCTGCTCACGATGAAAAATTGACCAAACTGAGATGTTCCAGCAGATCCTATAGACAGTTTATTTCTGCGCGTTTCCATTCTGATACAGTCTAAACATAAGCATGCAGCTGGTGTTAACTCAACACGACATTTGAGGCGGACGCGCCTTTAATATAGAGCCTGACAGATAGACTGTATATGACAGAATTGACTTTATTATTTAGACAGTCTATCTTATGGTTTAAAACTAGGGGGCAGAGCATGATCAGCAGCAAAGACCTATTGGTAATCACAGGCTTATCGCGAGCGACACTGAATAACTATATCCGAGATGGATTGCTTCCAAAGCCTGTAGTGCGTACCGGTGAAGAGGCGACGCAAGGAGCGGCAAGACTGGGCTTCTTTCCCGATGATGTAGTTGAACGGGTCTCTGAAATACGCAGGCTTCGGAAAGAGGGGGTATCCATGGCGGATATGCCAAATTCACTAACGCCTTTGACTTCGTCAGAAATGGTTGAATGGGCAACGGCTCCGAAGCGCGAGCGAATGTACGAGCCTTGTTCTGGACATCTGGCTCGTGCAAAGCGACGCCCAACGGGGAAAAGTGTAGGGGAGCTACCCCGTCTCACAATTGAGAGCCATTCAGCCCCTGCCTACTTCGTAAATAATCGACTTGAATTGATTTGGTGGAATGAGAGCGCAGAGCGGGAACTGCTTGGTA
>JABXHP010000174.1 GCA_013373575.1 Oceanospirillaceae bacterium
CTCACTCCTCGGCAGGAGCGCTATGCCGCACTGGATGTGGCACACCTGGTTGAGCTTTACAGACGTATATTGCCGCAGCTTG
Source organism: Oceanospirillaceae bacterium (assembly GCA_013373575.1). Taxonomy (GTDB): domain Bacteria; phylum Pseudomonadota; class Gammaproteobacteria; order Pseudomonadales; family Balneatricaceae; genus Marinobacterium_E. The sequence continues at coordinate 83 of JABXHP010000174.1, forward strand.
AGGCCAATCAGCGCTTAGATTGGGTGGAAGAGGAGACAAGGGCGATGGTTGATAGCGTCGCTAACGCTGATACCGATATAGATAAGTACTATCTGAGGTTTACTCAGTTGTGGAATCTCAAACCCCACCGCCAGACTGCACTTCGTGATGTCTGTACTTGGCGAGAGAAAATCGTGCGAGAGAAGGATCGCACGCGTAACTCCTTGCTGTCGAATCATCTCTTGGTTGAAGTGTTCAAGCGCTGGCCGCGCAGTGTTAAAGATCTGAGTGAGGTTAAAGAGATGCGAGGTTCAGTGGTGGGTGAGTACGGACCTGAGATCATGCGTATGATCTATGACGCTCGCACCTCCCATAAGGTCTACCCTGCAGAACTGATCCCTCAGCCGCTGGACTTCAAATGGCATGCTGCCGTAAAGAAATTGCGCAAGTTTGGTATCGAATTGTCTGATAAGTTGGGCATCCCCCAAGAGTTACTGGTGCGTAAACGCGATATAGAGATGCTGATTCGCTCGGGTGAAGAGAGTGGGGAGTTCACGCTTCCAGAGGGTCTGAAAGGATGGCGTGAGGCGGTTATCGGTGAGCCGATGCTCGCTGAATTGAAACGAATTAATGAGACAAGTGAATGATTATCTGTTCGATCTACCGTAGTCCTAAGAAAGATGAGATGTATCTCTACGTGGATAAGAGAGAGGGGCTAGAGCGGGTGCCGGATGCGCTTAAAGAGATGTTTGGCGCTCCTGTTCACATAATGGATATGCCGTTAACTGCCGAGCGCAAGTTGGCGCGCGCAGATACGGCAAAGGTTCTGACAGGTATCCAAGACCAGGGCTTCTACCTTCAGATGCCGCCACCAAAGGAAGATTACCTACTCGATATCCACGTTAACCGCCCTGAAACGGGTGTGCGTTAATGGCCCAGGAGGTTTTCTGGCGCTCTAAAACCTTAGAGCAGATGAGCGAGCAGGAGTGGGAGTCGCTCTGTGACGGCTGTGCACTCTGCTGTCTGCATAAGGTAGAGGATGAGGATACAGAGGAGGTCTTCTACACCACTGTTGTCTGTCATCTGCTCGATACCGACAGTTGTCGTTGTACTCAGTATGAACGACGCTCTGAGTTGGTACCCAACTGCGTGAAGTTGCGCCCAGAGGATGTGGCAGAGTTCCATTGGTTGCCATCTTCCTGCTCCTACCGTCTGCTCTATGAAGGGCATCAGTTGCCACAGTGGCATCCACTGGTTAGTGGTAATCCTCGCTCTGTGATTGAATCGAATGCCTCGGTACTCAGTTACTACGAAGTTAAAGATAACGAGATCTCCGAAGAGGAGTTTATCGACTACATTATCGACCCGGATGAGGGGTAGGAATCTATCAATAAGTCTCTGACGCATTAGCGACTTGTTCATGGTTTCTCTGCTAGCTGCGTAGCGGTCAAAGTATCTACAGGGCAAAAAAAAGAGCGCCGAGGCGCTCTTTTTTGATGCTTCAACAAAAATTATTTGTTGTTCATCTGTGCTTTGATCAGGTCACCGATAGTGGTTGGGCCTTCAACTTCAACTTCAGCATTCTGAACTGCTTTCAGAGCCGCTTTCTCTTCAGCCTGGTCTTTCGCTTTGATAGACAGGTTGATTGCGCGGTTGCGACGGTCAACGTTTACGATCTTAGCTTCAACGCTGTCACCAACGCTCAGTACAGAAGTTGCATCTTCAATGCGGTCAGCTGACAGCTCAGATACTTTCAATACAGCTTCAATACCTTCAGCCAGTTCTACAGTTGCCGCTTTCGCGTCAACAGCAGTAACTGTACCAGTCACGATAGCGCCACGGTCGTTAGCAGCAAGGTACTCAGAGAATGGATCGCTAGCCAACTGCTTCACGCCCAGAGAGATACGCTCTTTCTCTGCATCGATAGACAGGATAACTGCTTCAACTTCGTCACCCTTCTTGAACTGACGTAGGGCAGCTTCAGCATCAGCTTCCCAAGTGATGTCAGACATGTGAACCAGACCGTCAAGGTCATTGTCTAGGCCTACGAAAATACCGAAATCAGTGATTGTCTTGATGGTGCCAGAGACCTTGTCGCCTGCAGCGTTCTGCTCAGAGAATGAGGTCCATGGGTTCTGGGTGCACTGTTTGATACCCAGAGAGATACGACGACGCTCTTCGTCAACGTCCAGTACCATAACTTCCACTTCTTCGTTGATCTGTACGATCTTAGATGGGTGGATGTTTTTGTTAGTCCAAGACATTTCAGAAACGTGTACCAGACCTTCAACGCCATCTTCCAGAGATGCGAAACAGCCGTAGTCTGTTAGGTTGGTGATCTTAGCAGTTGCACGAGTGCCTGCTGGGTAACGGTTCTTGATCGCTTCCCATGGATCTTCTGACAGCTGTTTCAGACCCAGAGAGATACGGCCATTTTCCTGGTCGAACTTGATGATCTTAACAGAGATCTCGTCGCCCGGAGTCAGCATTTCGCTTGGGTGAGAGATGCGCTTCCAAGCCATGTCAGTGATGTGGAGCAGGCCATCAACGCCGCCCAGATCGATGAATGCACCGTAGTTAGTAAGGTTCTTAACGTAACCTTTAACAACCTGGCCTTCTGCCAGAGAAGCAAGGATCTCATCACGTTTTTCGCTGTTCGCTTCTTGCAGAACGGCGCGGCGAGATACAACAACGTTGTTGCGCTTCTGGTCTAGCTTGATCAGTTTGAATTCAAGTTCTTTGCCTTCGAGGTGATCAACGTCACGAACTGGACGAACGTCTACCAGTGAACCTGGTAGGAAGCCCTGAATGTTGTTGACGTTAACAGTGAAGCCACCTTTGACTTTGCCAGAGATGTATCCCTTAACAACTTCTTCAGCTTCAAATTTAGACTGCAGAACTTCCCATGCCTCAGCACGTTTGGCTTTTTCGCGAGACAATTTAGTCTCACCGAAACCGTCTTCAACTGCTTCAAGTGCAACTTTAACGCTGTCACCGATAGCGATTTCAAGTTCGTTCGCATCGTTCAGGAACTGTGAACGTGGAATAACGGCTTCAGATTTCAGACCAGCATTTACAGTAACCCAGTCGCTGTCGATATCAACAACTTCACCAGTTACCAGTGTGCCTGGAGTCATCGCAAGGTCTTGGAGGGATTCTTCAAACAGATCAGCAAAGCTTTCGCTCATGAAATTTTCCTAATAAAAAGATGCCTTTACGGCGATCTTGCCTACACCACCGGCTGTGCAGGGTCGGTTTTAAATACGCCCTATCGGTGGACTAGGCCGATGTATGTCCAGCGCTAAGACGTAGAGTGACGCGAAATTATACAGAAGTTAGCAGTGAAAAGGTAGGATTTATGCGCGTTTTAACCGCTGGTAACGCTTTTCATCACATCGTCCATTGCAGCACGAAAACTGCGCTGGCAGGGAGGGAGTACGACATCCATATCCGCTTTCAATCTTTCAGGAAGCGGGTTAAGGTCAGGCTCCGTGAGCCAGCTAGCGACAGAGCGCAATTCAGCGTTGGTGTTGGCGGCCAGACTCAGTGCATTGGCGACACAGAAGGTGTATGTCGGGAGATAGCGCTGGGTAATAATCGCCTTTTTCGTGTCATCAAGAATTAGGTCGTAGGTGCGTATAACATGGGTATACTCTTGCTGGCCCGCTATCGCCATAAGCTCTATCATCAGGCTAGAGTACTGTTCCGCCTCAGGCAGGGCGCGCAGTCTCTCTTCGAGCTCTTGACGGACGCGAGCGAGCTCAATGTCAAACTGCTCGGGTGCATAGCGTTCGTTGGTATCGCGATAGTTCGTTAGTGCCGCAACCTGTTCTTCGAGTGACTCAATTTTGAGCTGCAGCAGCTGATTCTCCTCGATGAGGGCGTTGCGGTCACGAATAAGGCTCTCTACAACGCGCTCTTCAGGGGTTAGATCATTCGGAGAGAAGGCTGCGGGAAGTTGTGTAATACCAAGTTCACCAACAGTAGTTTCGTACTGCTGGCCGGGCAAAACGGAGAGTCCGAACTTCTCGAACTGAATGTTATTGCTCGCTTGCTGAGACGCGATGAGTGGGAACAGGAAATACCCACCCACTACAAGCCCAATCAATAGAACCACACCAACAACGGCAGCTATCCAGCGCTTCATAATTGGATCAGCCCTTTAGCTGCTCACCGTGCTGTATCTGCAGCTCGATCAGATCAACTGTAAGCTCTCCGGATTCACGCAGCAGCGCTTCAGCGTCAGCGTTCACTGGCTCCTCACCACTGCTTTCGGCTAGTAGCTCATCGAGAGAGCTGATCGGCGGCTCATTTTTCGCCATGCGTCGAGCGTTTTCTATATCGAGCTGCGCCTTGTCGAACTGATCCCGCTGGGCCCGCAGAGCCTGCTCATTGAGAGGGATCTGTGTCAGGCTCTTCTGCTCGTTGATCAGCAGGAGCTCCTCTCGCATGTGGTTGAAGTCGGGGTCATCTGAGGTGCGCAGTTTTGACCGGTTATTCAGCTCAGGCAACCAGCGATCAAGTTGCGAGTAGCGTCCGTAGCGCACTGGGCGAACCTGATCCCAAGGCAGTGCGAAATCGAGGGCACTCTCACCGATCTCTGTTTCATCGATGAGGGCAGGGAAGTCGATATCGGGCGTTACACCCTGGTGCTGAGTACTCTCGCCCGAGATACGGTAGAACTTCGCTGTCGTGAGCTTAACCTGTCCATGTTCAAGTGGCCGAAGTGTTTGTACGGTACCCTTACCGAAAGTGCGATTGCCCACTACAAGCCCACGGCGGTAATCCTGAATCGCACCCGCAAATATCTCTGAAGCTGACGCGCTGAGGCGGTTAATCATTACTGTGAGAGGTCCAGTCCAGATGGTCTCTGGATCGTAGTCCCCAAGTACATCAACACGACCATTGGAGTCGCGAATCTGCACTGTCGGACCGCGGCTTATAAACAGACCAACTAGCTCATTTGCCTCACGGAGGGAGCCGCCGCCATTGTCGCGCAGGTCAATGATTAAGCCGTCGATACTCTGCTTTTTCAGATCCTCTATCAGTACGGCCACATCACGAGTAGTGCTGCGGTAGTTCGGATCCCCATTCTGCAGTGCGGCAAAGTCAATGTAGAAGGTTGGTATCTCTATAACACCCAGTTTGAAGTCTCGCCCGTCGCGTTCTACATTTAGCACGCGACTCTGAGCAGCCTGCTCTTCAAGCTGAACCTTGTTGCGCACCAAGCTGACAATGCGACGGCCTGCGCCGTCAGTTGATCCCGCTGGGATGACCTCTAGGCGAACCACTGAATCCTTGGGGCCGCGAATAAGCTGCACGACATCATCCAGACGCATTCCAACAACATCTTCAAATTCGCCATCTTCGCCCTGAGCTACCCCAACTATTAAATCCGCTGGACTAAGCTGTCCACTCTTATCAGCGGGACCTGCGGGCACAAGGCTTACAATTTTTGTGAACTCGTCTTCGGTCTGCAGAACTGCACCAATGCCCTCAAGCGAGAGACTCATATTGATCTGGAAATTTTCTGACACACGGGGCGAGAAGTAGGAGGTGTGGGGGTCGTAACTGTTTGCCAGCGCGTTGGCAAAGGTTTGGAACACATCTTCGCTTTCAGACTGCTGTGCGCGGTTGCGCTGGGCAGTGTAGCGTTTGGTCAGGGCTTCGACTGCCTCCTCTTTGCTACGGTCCGCTAGCTTAAG
>JABXHP010000167.1 GCA_013373575.1 Oceanospirillaceae bacterium
GACACTCCCCAATAGAGCGCTAGTTTTGAACCACATTCGTGCCCTGGTCTTCGATCTTGATGGAACCCTTGTAACTTCAAATCTCAACTTCTCCGCTATCCGCGCGGAGATAGGCTGTGCGGCTGATGAAGATGTACTGGAGTATTTGGAGCGTTTAGAGCCTGATGAGCGAGCGGAGGCGGAGTCTGTTATTCACCGTCATGAGGTGGAAGATGCGCTGCAGTCTGAGTGGATAGCAGGGGCACGCGAGTTCGTAAACGATTTGCGAGAGGCTAATTTTCCACTTGCAATCTTAACTCGTAACTCCGATTACTCGTCGCGTGTGAAAATTTCGCGTAATCAAATTCCGATTCCCTATTTGGTGACGCGTGAGAACTCCAAACCCAAGCCCGATCCGCAAGCGCTCAATAGGATCGCCGCCAGCTTCTCTGTAGCACCTGAGAAGGTGTTGATGGTGGGGGATTACAAATACGACTTGCAGGCCGGGCGCAACGCGGCAATGCCGACCTGTCTGGTTAACTTTGAGGGCACGCCAGATTATTTGCATCTAGCGGACTTCAGCTTCTCAACGGTGGCTGAACTTCACCGGGAGTTCTTTGCTAAACGCTAGTGCCACGGTAGCTCTAGCGCATCAGTAACACTATTGCTTCTGCTAAAAAATCTTATCATCAGAGAGTAGGAACTCATCCTCCTGCTCGGGTAAGCCTTTCTCTTTGCGTACCATTTTGCGCAACAGTTTGCGTTCAAGTAGTCGCTGTTGCGCCGCCTCAGGAAGGTCTGTAAATATCAGTGTGCCTCGGTCGACAAGAACATCGATAAGGTCCTCGAGGATACGGATACTGGCGCCGTCAAGCGCTTGCAGTTGACTGCTCGCAGTTAAGCTGGGATCAGCCATCTCCAAAAATTCGCGCAACTCAGGATCTTTAGGGTCAGCCGGCTCAGCGCCAATGGTTTTGGTCAGCGAGAGGCCAGTGACCTTACCTGTTTCATCTTTTATGACATACATGCCGGTAATCCTGAGCAGATAGTGAAATGTGTGACTATAGTTATATTTAGTATTAACCTAGCACAGATTAAGGTCAATGAATGTCATTCACGGAAGATCCTCTGCTCGGCTGTTTGGTGTCGCTGACACACCACTATCACAAGCCGTATTCGCCGGAAGTTCTGGTTGATGGATTACCTCTTGCGCACAAACGTCTAACGCCCGATCTTTTTGTTCGGGCGGCAGAACGCGCTTCGCTGGCCGCGAAAGTGTCGGAGCGTAAGCTCAATAATATTTCACCGCTCCTCTTTCCGGTTGTACTGCTGCTTACTGACTACTCCGCCGCAATACTACGCGAGAGAAAAGGCGACGAGTTCTTGCTGGAACAGCCCGAGTCGGGTGGCGTAATCAGTATAGATTTGGCGCAGCTACGTAAAATCTACACCGGCCACGTCATCTTTGTGCGTCCCGAGTATCAGATTGGTGATAACAGCTCACGCGAGCTTGATGGGCGTGAAGGTCACTGGTTCTGGAGCACACTCTGGCGCTCAGCGCCAATCTACAGAGATGTCCTGATAGCCAGCTTTCTGATAAACCTTTTTGTGCTGGCCAACCCCCTGTTCGTGATGAATGTATACGACCGCGTGGTGCCCAACGCCGCAGTTGATACACTTTGGGTGTTGGCTGCGGGTGTGGGTATCGTCTATCTGTTCGATTTTGGCCTGAAGATGTTGCGCAGCTATTTTCTGGAGGTTGCGGGCAAAAAATCCGATGTGCTGATCTCCTCAATGTTGTTCCGCAAAGTGGTCGGTCTGCGATATGACGCCATGCCAGGATCCGTGGGAGCCTTCTCCAGCAATTTGCGGGAGTTTGACTCGATTCGAAACTTCTTCAGCGCCGGTACCTTAGCTCTGTTGATCGACATACCTTTCATGCTGCTCTTCATCTTAGTGATCAGTATTATTGGTGGGCCGCTTGTAATTATTCCTGCTGTGGCCATCCCGCTAATCTTTCTCTACTCAATGATTATTCGCCCATCACTACGCCGCTCGGTGGAGAAGACGTTTGCCTCTACAGCACAGAAAAACGGTGCTTTGGTAGAGGCGTTGACAGCAATGGAGACCGTTAAGACTCAGAGAGCCGCGACCCCGCTTCTGACTAAGTGGGATGAGTCGGTGGGCTTTATCGCGCGCTGGAGTTTGAAAGCCCGCATGCTCTCCACGTCGGTTGCAACCTTTTCCGCCTCAGTGCAGCAGTTGTCTTCAGTAGCGCTGATCATTCTTGGTGTCTACATGATTATGCAGCAGGAGCTCTCGATGGGAGCTCTAATCGCTTGTAATATTCTGGTAGGTCGCGCCATAGCGCCAATGGCGCAGGTTGCGAGTTTGGTAATTCAGTACGAGCAGTCCGCCAAAGCGCTCCGCACATTGGATGAGATTATGAATCTGCCCGAGGAGCGTGAGAAGGGTAAGCACTATGTGCATCGCGATCGGCTTGAGGGCAGTATCGAGTTTAAAGAGGTGACTTTTGCCTACCCCGGCACAGAGCACGCTTCATTGAAGAGTGTTAGCTTCAAGATGAAGCCGGGTGAGCGCGTTGCGCTTATCGGTCGTATCGGTTCGGGTAAAAGTACCGTGGAGAAGTTGATAGCTGGGCTCTACAAGCCGCAGCAGGGAGCTATCACAATTGACGGGATCGATATTAATCAGATTGATCCGGTCGATTTGCGCCGCAATCTTGGATATGTGCCCCAAGATGTGCTGCTGTTCGCAGGAACCCTGCGTGAAAATATTCTGATCGGGATGCCATTTGCCTCCGACGAGCAGCTGTTACATGCTGCCAAGCTTGCCGGTGTTGATCAGTTTGCAAGCACTCATCCGTTGGGTTTCGATATGCCGGTTGGCGAGCGTGGTGCAGCCCTCTCCGGGGGACAGCGACAGGCGGTTTCACTGGCGCGCGCTCTGCTACACAATCCAAGTCTTCTGGTACTTGATGAGCCGAGTAACTCTATGGATAACGCCAGTGAGGAGCAGCTTAAGGCGCACCTTGCTGACTACGTGAAAGGCAAGTCTTTGGTGTTGATCACCCATAAAGTTGCGCTGCTGAGCCTAGTGGACCGCATAGTTGTTATAGATGGTGGTCAGGTAGTTGCTGATGGTCCAAAAGATACAGTGCTCGAAGCGCTGCGTCAGGGACGTCTGCAGGTGCGGAGGTAAGCCCATGTCAGATAGGAATCCGAAGCTTAAACCTGAAGATCTGGCGTATATTAACTCCGTTAATGAGGCTGTGTTAGAGAAGACGCCTCGAGGCGCAAGTCTGCTGCTCTGGTGTATGGCGCTCTTTATTGGCGCCGCTATTAGTTGGGCTTATTGGGCCGAGCTTGATGAATTGGTGCGCGGTAACGGCGAGATTATCCCCTCAAGCCAGCTGCAAGTAGTGCAGAACCTAGAAGGGGGTATTGTCTCCGAAATTCTTGTTCGCGAGGGCGATCTAGTCGAGGCCGGTCAGGTTCTATTGCGCATCGAGGACAAGCGCTTCACCAGCTCAGTAAAAGAGAGTGAGGTGCGCGACTATGAGCTGCGGGCAAAATTGGCGCGCCTCAAGGCAGAGGCTGAAGGGGCTGAGTTCGTCCCTCCCGAAGGCTTTCCACCGCAGTACCTTGGGTTTATCACCGAAGAGATGAATTTGCTGCGTTCGCGTCAGGCTGAGTTAGACGCCAACCAGACGGTGCTCTCAGAGCAACTCTCACAGCGTAGTCAGGAACTTGTCGAAGCAGAATCTAGGCTTGAGCAGGTGCGCCGCTCCTACAACTTGCTGCTGCGAGAGCTTGAAATTACGCGTCCACTCTTAGCTGAAGGGGTAATATCCGAGGTGGAGTTCCTGCGCCTGCAGCGTCAAGTAAACGACCTGCGTGGCGAGCGCTCCTCGATCGAGCTGAGTCTGCCACGTATTCAGTCTGCGATAGAGGAGATTGCTGGTAAACAGGGTGAGATGGAGCTGCAGTTTCGTAACATTGCGCGAGCCGAGTACAACGAGCTGTTGGCAGAACGCACACGTCTAATCGAGGCGCTGAGTGGTATGCAAGACCGTATTCAGCGTACCGAAGTGCGTGCACCGGTTAAAGGAACGGTTAAAGAGCTGTTGATTAATACCATAGACGGCGTAGTTCGTCCGGGTGACCAGTTGCTATCGATCGTGCCTTGGGAAGATAAGCTGCTTATTGAAGCACACATAAAGCCCTCAGATATTGGTCGGTTGCGCGTGGGTCAAACTGCTTCTGTTAAGGTAAGCGCCTACGATTTCGCCATCTATGGAGGCATAGACGCGTACCTCACCTTTATCTCTCCAAGTACATTTCTTACGGAGCAGAATGAGGCGTATTACCTCGTGAGATTGGAGACTGACTCCCCCTACCTTGATGCCGAAAATGAAAAGTTGCCTCTAATCGCAGGTATGACAGTCAGTGTGGATGTTTTGACTGGCAAAAAGACGCTGTTGAACTATCTTTTAAAACCGATCATCCGTGCAAAATCCAATGCACTGACCGAGCCTTAGGAGTGTAGATAGGTCCATGGATCTGGCGCTATTTTCATTGAACGCTGGCCTGCTGAACCGTTGGCAGCACGCGCTCTCGAGCCACACATGCACAGCAATAAACTGGTCTGGCGTAGACGAGCTCCCTGATATGCAGCCGTTGCTGCTGCATTGGCAGTCGCTCACTGAGGAACAGCGCTCAGGTGTGCCGCAGATTGCGCAGCAGCGTGCTGTTGTGGTCCTCACGGATACGCCAAACAACCTTGAGGGCTCACAGCTGATTTTGTCGGGAGTAAGAGGCTATGCCAACTCATACATTCACGAGAGCCTCCTACCGGGACTGGTTGGGGAAGTGCGCAAAGGTAACATTTGGGCAGTGCCGGAACTTCTGCAATCAATTTTAAAAGGTTTCTTACAAAGTCAACCCTCGCAGAGCGAAAAAGAGTACGATATCTCTACGCTAAGCGGGCGAGAAGCTGAAGTTTATGACGAGCTTATGAAGGGTTCAGGCAACAAAGAGATTGCTAGAAACCTCAATATTACCGAGCGAACCGTAAAGGCTCACGTTGCAGCTATATTAAGAAAGACCGGAGCACCAGACCGAGTCCATCTTATTGTACATGGCGTAAGTTAAATCTTGGTCTAAGCTGGTAGATACCAGACTAGACTGGTTGGGGAAACTAGAACATGAAGAACAAAAGCTACTCCGCGCTAGCACTTGCAGTTCTGCTAGCTATGCCTGCGGTAGAGGCAGCAGGCCTGCGTCAAAGTATCGCAGAGAGCATTGATGATAACCCTGTAGTGAAACGAGCGCTGAAGTCCTACCAAGCGGTGTCTGAAGAGGTACGTGCAGCCGAAGGTGGGTACTACCCAACCGTTGATGCGACGCTTGGTTACGGTTATGAGTGGACTAAGACGGGCACTAATTCAGATGAAGAGCTGAATCGCCGAGAGGTTAGACTCAACGTCAATCAGATGATCTTTGACGGCGGTGCCACAACCGCAGAGGTTGAACGCCAAGAGGCGCGTATGCGTTCAGCGATGGCCAATCTTCAAGATATATCAGAGGATTACGTTCTCGAAGCAGGGCGAGCCTATTTGGAACTACTGCGACGCGAGCAGTTACTCAACTCGGCAAACGAGACGCTGCTCAACCATGTGCGCATTTATGAGCAGATTAAGCGCCGCTCTGAGTCCGGTATGGGGTCTCTCTCTGCCATTCAGCAGGCCGAGGGACGTTTGGCTCTGGCAGAGGTGAATGCGCTGGCTGCCGAAAACAATATGCGTGATGCCAAGGCAAACTATGAGCGTATCTACGGTATGGCACCGGAGGATAATCTCGAACCGGTTGACGCGATGATTGCGCCGCTACCAGAAAGTTTGGATGC
>JABXHP010000035.1 GCA_013373575.1 Oceanospirillaceae bacterium
AGTAGCTGGAAGAACGCTTACACCGATAAGGCGATGATGATTGTAGTAGATAGCGGCGATGAGAATGCGGAGCTCTGGCAGCGGCATGAGCGTGATGTGGTTGAGGATTTTCGCACCTTTTATGCTGTAGATGTCGACGAGTTAGATGGCTACGCCATCATGGTGGATGGGGATAACACGGGTAAGAGTGCCACCGCTTGGTTTGATGATATTGAGTTTGTTGCGAGATGAAAGAGTGCCTAAAGCGGTTGGCACCCGTGCTCTGCACGGATACCTTCTGCATTGTGTTCGTGTGATACCCGTTGTGGGCTATTGGGTTAGCAGGTAGCCGACATAGATCAGGGCAGGGGAGATCGCCGATACCAGTGCCAGTAGATCCAGACCCCATGCCCAGACGGGGGTGTGGTCTTGTGAACGATCCTGGGCCTGTTCTTGAGAGTGGACTTGAGAGTATGCTGCGGTTGCCATGAGACACCTCCTGTTTATTAACTCTTGCATTTATATTAGAAGAGTCTTATGGAGATGCAATTGATCTGAATCAGGGTTTGGGCGGCTACTCCCACACCTCTCTGAGCGGCTCTCCGAAGTCGTCGTAAATCACTTTGCGTTTTGGCCTACGTAGTTTCTTTATCAGGCCCGGTTTCTCTTTGGCGAGTCGGCGAGCGTCGATGCTCTTTACCACATCGTCACAGGGTGTTCGCGTCTCGCGCGGCTTTCCATCATTGAAGACGGGGCGTATCAATTCACCCTGAGCGACACCACTTTGACCGCGCGGAATATGCTTCACCTCGCCACCAGAACGTACGAACGCCTCAACCTGAGCTTGAAGCTCGGCACGCAGTTCGGCTTTGGTCTTTCGAGGTGTCATAGAGTGTCCATTCGCTGTAATAAGCGTACTAGTTTACCAAATCCAGGGCGTTGATGAATGGGGTGGTCAAAAAATAACCAGTAAAATTGTCAGCTGGCTAGACTAACGCTGTCAGCCTGATGGCAGCCGCTCTGCTTATACAGTCGCTTTGCTTATACAAGCGATCTGCTTAAGTAGGCGCTCTGCTAAGGTACGCGCTTTGCTTATATACGCGCGTCGCTTAGGCAGTTAACGAGGTATGCTGCTGCAGGAACTCATTTGATAGTTCGAATGTCTTTAGCTCGCGCGTGGTTGGACAGGTAAATGCCAGTTTTACCGCATACAGTTGCAGCCCCTGTTTGTTCTTGTTACCGCGACCATATTTCGGATCGCCCATAACAGGGTGCTTAATAGTCTCCAGGTGGCGGCGGATCTGATGCGTGCGACCGGTCAGAATCTCTACATCCAGCCACGAGGTGTTGCTGTTGGCATCGTAGCTTAAGCGCTTGTAAAGCGTACTTGCTGCTTTGCCATCGAGCTTAGTGTTGATCTCACCTGTGGCCGGCGTCTCTCCCAGTGCCTGACACAGGTAGTGTTTAGTCACGGTGCGTTTCTGAAACTGCTCCGAGATGTTAGCGGCTATCCCCTGTGAGTGAGCAATAAGTATCAATCCCGCAGTCTCGCGGTCGAGTCGGTGCACAACAAAGGCGGTGCGTTTAGGCTCAAGCGTCTGTTCCGCAATGCGTTGGATAGAGAGGTGATCACACCAGTCGTTGCCCTGCGCCACGACGCCAGCGGGTTTAAACCAAATTGAGTAGCTGTTGGCGTCATGTAGGCAGATAGCACCTTCAGGTTTTCGCGCCAATAGCGTCTCGTCGTAGTAGAGCTCCAGCTTATCCCGATTCTGTAGCACCTCTTTAGCGCGGCGTAGGCGGCGACGCGGCTTGTTATGCCGCTTCAGCCAGACTGCACCTTTGCTCATCGCATCTTTGACCTTCTGCTTGGATACCCCAGAGGATTCGGCAATAAAGTCGCAAGCGATCTGGCCGGCGGTGGTTTGGTCGATGCTGTGGGTTTGCTGCAGTTTCATAAGCTCTTTTTAGAAGCGCGGCTCGGCCGCGCGATAATTGTGAAAGGGTGCGCGTCGCCACCTCTTTGAGGCGGCTCCTACATTGGATCGTTTTACTCTTTCACGCAGTCGATGAAGTAGTGCTCGTTTTCCCGCACTAAGCCGTGGCAATCGGTCTCGAAGCCTGGGAACTGGCTGTTAAATTCGCGCACGAACTTGAGGTAATCAACAATCGTTCTGTTGAAACGCTCGCCCGGAATCAGCAGCGGAATACCCGGTGGGTAAGGCGTTACCAGCATGGCTGTGGTACGACCTTCCAGCTCATCAATGGAGACGCGCTCTACATCACGATGCGCCATCTTGGCCCAAGCATCCGCCGGCGTCATAGCAGGCTCGATATTGGAGAGGTACATCTCTGTGGTGATCTTCGCCACATTATATTTGCGGTAGATGTCATGCAACTGGTGACAGAGATCGCGCAAGCCAACACGCTGGTAGCGAGGGTACTTCTTGGCGAAATCCGGCATTACACGCCACATCGGCAGGTTCTTGTCGAAGTCATCTTTGAACTGCTGTAGCTCAGTTACCATAGAGTTCCAGCGGCCTTTGGTGATGCCGATGGTGAACATAATGAAGAAGGAGTAGAGCCCCGTCTTCTCAATGATAATGCCGTGCTCAGCGAGGTACTTACTAACAATTGCAGCTGGGATACCGTGCTCGTCAAACTCACCGTGGATGTTGAGTCCCGGAGTGATAATGGTCGCTTTGATCGGGTCGAGCATGTTGAAGCCCGACTTGATATCGCCAAAGCCGTGCCAAGTGTCCTCGTCGTGGATGATCCAGTCATCACGATCACCCAGGCCTTCGTCAGCCCACTTCTCTGGGCCCCAAACCTTGAACCACCAGTCGTCCTCAAACTCATTCGCCACTTTGCGCATGGCGCGGCGGAAGTCGATCGCCTCTAGCAGTGACTCCTCTACCAATGCCTGACCGCCCGGAGGCTCCATCATTGCAGCGGCAACGTCACAGCTGGCAATAATTGCGTACTGTGGGCTGGTGGACGAGTGCATCAGGTAGGACTCGTTGAAACGGTAAGTATCGAGCTTACGGTTCTTCGCATCCTGCACCAGGATTTGTGATGCCTGTGACAGACCCGCCAAGAGTTTATGAGTCGATTGCGTCGCAAAAACCAGCGTATCTTCCGAACGTGGACGCGGCTCTGTACCACCAATGGCGTGCATATGGTTGTAGAAGGGGTGGAATGCCGCATGGGGCAGCCAAGCTTCGTCAAAATGCAGCGTATCAATCGTGTCACCCAGCATCCCTTTGATGGTCTCTACGTTGTAGAGAATACCGTCGTAGGTGCTCTGCGTAATTGTGAGAACGCGAGGTTTCTTATTGACCGCATTACGCGCAAACGGGTTAGCCTCAATCTTTTTGCGAATCGTCTCTGGGTCGAATTCGCTTTTGGGAATCGGGCCGATAATGCCGTAGTGGTTACGCGTAGGCATCAGGAATACGGGAATCGCACCACACATAATAATGGAGTGCAGTATCGACTTGTGACAGTTGCGGTCCACCACAACGATGTCGCCAGGCGCCACTGTTGAGTGCCACACGACCTTGTTGGAAGTGGAGGTACCGTTGGTTACGAAGAAGAGGTGGTCGGCGCCGAAAATGCGTGCCGCGTTGGACTCTGAGTCGTGTACAGGGCCGGTATGGTCGAGCAGCTGTCCAAGCTCCTCAACGGCGTTACAGACGTCCGCGCGCAGCATATTTTCGCCAAAGAACTGGTGGAACATCTGACCAACTGGGCTCTTCAGGAAGGCAACACCGCCCGAGTGGCCTGGGCAGTGCCAAGAGTACGAAGAGTCACTGGCGTAGTCCATCAGCGCATTGAAAAAGGGGGGGGCTAGAGAGTCTAGATATACTTTCGCTTCACGAATAATGTGGCGCGCAACGAACTCTGGGGTATCCTCAAACATATGAATGAAGCCGTGCAGTTCGCGCAGAATATCGTTGGTGACGTGACGAGAAGTACGTGTTTCACCGTAGAGGAAAATAGGAATCTCAGCGTTGCGTTTGCGCACCTCACCGATGAAGTCGCGGATATTACCCAACACCTGAGCCGAGAGGTCTTCTGACTCACCGCTCTCAAACTCTTCGTCATCAACTGAGATGATGAAACAGGAGGCGCGGCTCGCCTGTTGGGCGAACGCTGTTAGGTCGCCGTAACTGGTTAAACCGGTAACCTCCATGCCCTCTTTTTGAATGGCTTGAGCAAGGTCACGAATACCAGAACCAGAGATGTTTTCTGCGCGGAAATCTTCATCGATGATGATGACGGGGAAACGAAATTTCATTCACCAGGGCCTTTTAAAAATTGGTGAAACGAGCCGTCGCAACTCAAAGTTGCCACGATGCCATGAACGCACGCGTTCTGTGTCTTAAACATAGCGCATTCTATCAGTAGGGAAGGGTAGGTAAAGCTTTTAGAGGCTTTTCTAAAGGCTTTTTATA
>JABXHP010000289.1 GCA_013373575.1 Oceanospirillaceae bacterium
CTGAACGCGGTGCTCCCCAGTCTCAGCGACGATAGTGTAATCGTAACTCTGCAGAATGGGCTTGGAAACGCGGAGCGCTTAGCGCAGTTCAGTGGACGGCCTGTTCTACAGGGGGTAACGCTGATCCCCTCGACCCTGGTTGCCCCAGGGCATGTGCGCTCGCATGGGGCCCATATTAGCTGGGTGGGGCCTTTGGATCCTGATAATGAGGGACAGCAGCTTGCAGCCCAAGAGCTGGTGCGTATGCTGAACCTATCGGGTTTAGAGACTCAATATGAAGCCGAGGTGCGCACGCGTGTGTGGCACAAGGCCTGTTTCAATGTCGCAATGAACGCTATTTGTGCTCTGGGTGATGCCCCTCCAGGCTTGGTGTACGACACCCCTGCACTGATGAGCCAGGCTCATGCACTTGCTGATGAGGCGATCTCTGTGGCGCATGCCGAGGGCGCGTTAGTGGATGCTGAGGCGCTCCACAACATGATCGATTTTGCTGCAAGAGAACACCGCTTTCACCAGCCCTCTATGTTGCAGGATATCCGTGCGGGAAGGGAGACTGAGATTGATTCACTCAATGGCTATATTGTGGAGGCTGCACTTAGGCATAGTTTAAGTGTGCCCAGAAATGAGCTTGTTTACGGTCTTATCTTGGCGCGCCAAAGCGCTAACAGCTTCTGGACTCAGGCACCAAATAGCTGATCTGGCGCAAGCGCTAAAACTGCGAATAGACTATGCTCAAGGGTAGAGCAGTATCCTAGATAGTCGCAGGGATATACTGTCTGTCATATATTATGACGTGATAAACCTAAATTTCTGGGAGATGCCAGTGATAACCTCTATACGTGGCCAGTTTCAAGCCCTTAGCCTAGCGCTGGGTCTTATTATCTTGATCGGAAGCGCTGCGATTCTTTACAAAACTAACGACACTATCGAAGCGGCTCATCGCATAGCCAATCGTACACTGCCGCTGCTGAACAGCGCACACGACCTGAAGTTGTCGGTGGTACAGGTACAGCAGTGGCTGACAGATATCTCTGCTACTCGTGGGCTGGATGGCCTTAATGATGGTTTTGATGAGGCAGAAGCCAACGCCCAGCATTTCCGTGGATTGATTGCTGAGCTTATACAATTGGCGCCTGAGAAGAGTGACTATTTTGCTTCGATGTTACCCGTGTTTGACCGCTACTACGCGGTGGGTAAACAGATGGCAGAAGCTTATATTGTAGATGGGCCAGCTGGTGGCAATAAGATGATGTCTCAGTTTGATGAAGCTGCTGCCGCGATGTCTGAAACGGTTGATCAATTTCTCGCGGATACCTTAGAGGCGAGCGTTAAAATCTCCCAGAGAGAGGAGTCTGCAACAACGCTTACCCTTTGGATTATTTTATTAGAGACGCTAGTCGTTTTTGGCGGCGTTTTGCTTCTCTATACTGTAGTAAGTCGCGCGCTCAGGCGTCTCCCGGGAGTGATCAATTTAATGGAACGAATTGCGGCTGGTGATCTGAGCATTCCTGCTAAGCCATCAAAGGATGACGAGTTCGGGCAGATCGTCAAAGCAGCGGAGCAGATGCGCCTGCGGCTCACAGCAACATTGGGAAAAATCGCCGATATGACCGAATCGCTGCACGCTGCAACGGAAGAGATTGCTGTAGTTGGGCGCCACTCTCAAAGTCAGATTTTATCCCAAAGCTCTAATCTCGAGCAGATTGAGGGGGCAATTGAAGAGCTGTCTTCCTCAGTTGAGCTTATTCGTCAGCGTATCGACGAAACCAGTTCAGCAACGCATCAAGCTGACGGGCGTACCTCTGCAGGGCAGACTCAGCTGAACTCCGCCAATAGCTCAATGCAACGCCTGCTGGGGCATATTGAGAGCGCTGACCAGATGGTTAAGCGACAGGCGCAGAACAGTGCTGCGGTTAGTTCGGTGCTTGATGTTATCAAGACCATTGCGGATCAGACGAATCTGCTGGCGCTTAATGCTGCCATTGAGGCTGCGCGAGCGGGTGATCATGGTCGAGGCTTCGCTGTAGTCGCTAATGAGGTGAGAGTACTTGCTACCCGCACCCAGGAGTCAACTGAGGAGATCTCCAATATTATCGAACAGCTACAGAGCGCCTCTGCCAGTGCCGTACGTCTTATGGAACAGAGCCGACAAGAGGTAGGTACAGCGGCTGATGAGCTCGGTGTCTCTGGCGCGATCTTTGATGACATTCATCAGATGGTGAGCCAGATTAGCACTCAGAGTCAAGATGTAGCTGCTTCAGCTGCGCAGCAGACTGAAATGGCGCGCCAGGTTCTTGAGTTAACAGCGGGTGTGAAGGATTCATCAGCCTCTGTCATTACAGCGACAGAACAGACCGCAAGTGCAAATCAAGACCTAGCGCGTATGGCTTCAGGTCTGCAGGTACAGATGGACCAGTTCAAACTTTGAGCAGCATTGTAGGATGCTAAACACCCGGCTGGACACTCAGTTGGGCATCTAGTTGGAGGAAGGCGTTAGCGCGCTCTTGTTGCATTGGATCGAAGGACGTTTAGACGCACTGTCATATCATCTTTCAACTGTCTGAGTTGCTGGTAGATTTTGTTCTCCAAACAGCGCTCACACTCAGAACATCGCTTAGGCTCTTCGCAGTGGCTTGCGAGTTCAATCTGGCCATCAATAACGCCTTTATGGCGCGCGTGAAAGTTATCGAGCCTCTCCTCCATCTGGACGAGGTCCATTTGAATGCGCGAATCTTGATACTCCATCCTCAACTCTTCGTTGCTTTTCATGCCTGTTACATAACTGTTACTTAGCTGAATGGGAGCACCCGCGGTAGTTTGCACTTCCCCCATCTCATAATAGTCTAGCTCAAGACTTTAATTTGTGGTGTTGATCGAGATTAAGTTGATGGTTTTTCCATCGGAGCTTAATGCCGCTTCAGTTACGTGTAAGATAGTGGTTCTGTATTGTCACAGCGTCTGATCGAGTTTTGGAATCGTCTATGAGTATTCGAGCCCTTATCCTAGTTCTTGCCACTTTACTGCTCAGCGCCTGCGCTACCAGTCCGCCGTCAAATGTTGAGAACGCCTGCCGCATTTTTGAGGAGAAACCCGATTGGTTTGATGCCTCAAAAGATGTCGAGGAGCGCTATGGACTGCCGATTCAGGTGCAGTTGGCGATCATGCGTCAAGAGTCCAGTTTCAAGCATGATGCCGCGCCTCCAAGGGATACCTTGCTGGGTATACCGATGTGGTGGCGGGTCTCTAGCGCCTATGGCTACGCGCAGGTGAAGGATAGTACGTGGGAGTGGTATAAAGATAAGACCGGTTACTGGTTTGCCAGCCGCGAAAACTATGCCGACGCTGTTGATTTTATGGGCTGGTACGCCAGCATCTCCCAGCGCACCCTTGGCATCTCTAAATGGGATGCTTACAACCAGTATCTTGCCTACCACGAGGGTCACGGTGGTTGGAAACGCAAAACCTACAACAAGAAACAGTGGTTGATTGGTGTGGCAAAAAAGGTAGAGCGCAATGCTCAGACCTATGGTGCGCAACTGAAAAAATGTGAGGGTAGCTTAGGGTCTGGCTCTTGGTTGTGGCCGTTCTAAATCGGCAGTGATGTCATGACCGCTTCGCGATCGATCGTACAGAATTTGGATTAGCTAATGTTGGAGCGACCCTGCCGGGATCGTGAAGATTGAGCAATGTCCTGTAGGAGCCCAGTTTTACTGGGCGATTGAAAAACACTGGCTTAATCGCCCAGTCAAACTGGGCTCCTACATGGGTTGCTCGCACTGTCCAAGCACAAAAAAGCCCACCGTTCGGGAGAGGAGGGTGGTAGCTCAGCAGGTATGCAGTCCTTACTGATTCACGGAAATCCCAGCGTCGCTGCAGAGCTTGGTAAGGTTTGCGTAACCCAGCTTAGCGTAAGTGAGCGGGTGAGCAATGGAGGGATCCTGCTCCGCTTCTACCACTAGCCAGCCTTCGTAGCTGCTCTCTTTAAGTACAGCGAGGATGCTTGGATAATCAATGCAGCCATCTCCCGGTACGGTGAAGGCGCCGTTGAGAACGGCCTGCAAGAAACTCAGGTTACGGTTCTTTGCATCTTCCATCACTGACTTACGAATATCTTTGCAGTGTACGTGCTTGATACGGTTTGCATAACGCTTAGCAACTGCAGCAGGGTCACCACCTGCAAAAGTTAGGTGTCCTGAGTCGAGCAGAAGCCCAACAGAGGGAGCACCCTGCATCATGCGATCAATATCCGCCTCGGTTTCGATAACCGTGCCCATGTGGTGGTGGTATGCCATAGAGACACCTTGGGTCTCTAGATATTTGGCCACCTCTTCCAAGCGCTCGAGGAAAACAGGCCACTCAGTTGGACCCATCTGTGGACGGTTGCGCACAGGCGTCTCCATCTCACCGTGTACACAACGGCTCACTTCGCAGAATACCATCGCAGTTGCGCCTAGTGTTTTGAGCAGGTGCAGGTGTGGCTGCAACGCTTCTATCTCGTCATCGACACTGCGTTCTAGCAGGTTGCTTGAGTACCAGCCAGAGACTAGCGATAGTCCGTGATTATCGAGGATAGGGCCAAGAATCTCCGGTGTTCGTGGGAATTTCTGGCCGAGTTCGAAGCCGGCGTAACCCGCTTCTTTGCCCTCTGATAGGCAGACCTCAAGTGGTGTTTCAGCGCCCAGTGCTGGCATGTCATCGTTGGTCCATGTCAGCGGGTTGATACCAATTCGTACGCACATCTTTATAGGTTCTCCAACTGGCGTTTCTTCATTTCATCGTATTTAGCGCGTGCTTCCTGCACCTCGGTGCGACCTGAAACTTCAGGGATCGCAACCTCCCACCAGCAACCGCCCGGAGAAGTGATCAGTGGGTCTGTATCGATACTGATTATGTAGGTTGTGTCGGATGCGCGAGCACGCACCAGCGCCTCTTCCAACTCTTTGATGGTGCTAACATTTTCGCCCTTAGCACCCATCGCTACTGCGTGTGCAGTAAAGTCGATCTTTGGCGCCGGTGCACCACTAGCGGTCAGGCAGTCTTCAAGCAGGTTGTTGAAGCCGGCGCCACCACAGCCCATTGTTTGTAGGCGGTGGATACAGCCGTAACCGCGGTTATCCAGCACAATGAGGATGAATTTCTGACCCAGCATGACCGAGGTGAATATCTCAGAGTTTGCCATCATGTAAGAGCCGTCACCCACCATGACGTACACTTCTGCGTCCGGCTTTGCCATCTTCACACCGATACCGCCAGCGACCTCGTAGCCCATGCACGAGTAGCCGTATTCCATGTGGTAGCCTTTAGAGTGTTCAGTACGCCACAGCTTCTGCAGCTCGCCCGGCAAGCCACCCGCAGCGCATTCCACAATATCTCTGCTCATGTCAGAGGAGCGGAGTACAGCACCGACCACCTCAGAGTCAGTTGGCAGGTCCGTTCCGCGATCTGACATAGCCACATCACAGGTACGAATCCAAGATTGACGTTCTGCCTCGCCTTGCGCAATCCAGCCGCTATCGATGCTCCAGCCCTCTAGAGCATCTGTTAGCTGCGCCAGTGTCAGCTTCGCATCGCCCACCAGAGGTTGCGCTTTGTGTTTGATTGCATCGAATGAGCCAACATTAATACACACCAATTTGGCATCTTTGTGGAACAGAGCACGTGAGCCTGAGGCGAAGTCACCAAGGCGCGTGCCAACAGCGATTACGAGATCAGTTTTCGGCGCCATTGCGTTAGCTGAAGCTGAACCGGAGACACCCAGAGTGCCAAGGTTTTGAGCGTGGTTCCAAGGTAGAGCGCCCTTGCCGGCCTGGGTTTCAGCAACAGGAATCTGGAATTTAGAGACGAACTGGTCGAACTCCTGCAGTGCTCCCGAGTAGTGAATGCCGCCGCCAGCGATCACCATGGGTTTTTTCGCGGCTTTGATTAGCTCTAGCGCACGCGCCAACTCGCTTGTGTCAGGGGCCTGACGACGCAGGTAGTGAATCTTCTCATCGAAAAAACTCTCAGGGTAGTCAAACGCCATAGTTTGAACATCCTGAGGAATCGCCAGACAAGCAGGGCCACACTCGATAGGGTCGGTAAGCACACGCATCACGTTCGGCAACGCTAACATGAGCTGCTCTGGACGGTGGATACGGTCGAAGTAGCGGCTTACTGGCTTGAATGCATCGTTCGAAGTCAGAGTGTAGTCGTGTGGGTTCTCAACTTGCTGTAGTACCGGGTCTGGCTGACGAGTAGAGAAGGTGTCGCCGGGCAGGAATAGCACTGGCAGGCGGTTTACGTGCGCAACGGCAGACGCGGTTACCATGTTAACCGAGCCCGGGCCCGCGGATGCAGTAACCGCCATAAAGCGTTTGCGATCCATAGTTTTAGCGTAGGCGATAGCTGCGTGCGCCATGGTTTGCTCGTTCTGCCCGCGGTAGGTCGGGAAGTCAGCTTGGACGGGCTGCAATGCCTCACCAAGGCCTGCAACGTTACCGTGCCCGAATATTGCCCAGCAGCCTGCAAAAATAGGCTGCCTCTCACCGTCAATAATCGTTTTCTGGGCCATCAGGTAGCGCACGAGCGCTTGGGCCATCGTAAGACGTATTGTACTCATATTCGTATCTCTAATACCTGCGCTTCTGTTAATTCAGTGGTTTCCTAAGCAGAAGCTGCTTGGCCACGTAAGCGCCAGTTTTGAATCAATTCAACAAAGTTACCGCTTACCTGAGAGACGAACTGTGTGTCATCAAGCTCATTCGCCAGCCATGCCCGGCTCTCTTTAGCCCAGAGTGAGCGACCTACGGTGAACCCTTTACAGATATCAAAGCCTGCTGAATTAGCGAAGTCTGCTTTAAGCTGTTCGATAGGTGCATCGAGACCTAAGAGTACAACGCCACGGCAGTGAGGCTGGCGCTCGTTGATTAGGTCCGTCAGGCGTTGCCATACATCTCTGCTAGGTGCTGGAAGTTTCCACCAGTCTGGGCGAATTCCTAGGTTGTAGAAGCGGGTCAGGGTGCGCACGATAGTGTCCTCATCCTGCTCCATATCTTTAGGCGGAATTATCTCCAGTAGAAGTTCGTGACCAGACGCACAGCATGCCTGGTAGAGCTCTTGCGCCTGGCGCTCCTGCGCTAGACGCTGCTCAGTTGGCTGATCCGGATGGTAAAAGATCAGACATTTAACGACGTGCTCAGTAGGCCACTCTTTGAGGCGACTGCCAATTGAGCGGCCACCTTCAAGTTCGATTGGGTTAGAGGTTGGTATCTCCACAGGACGACCGATCCACCAGCCGCGGCCAGTCACATCGTTGAGAGCATCCTGACCATAGGTATCATCAATCAGCACACCGATATTGCCTTCGAGGCCTTCTGCATCAGCGCCTGCTTGGGTAGCTTCTACCAGAAGCTGTTTCAGTTTTTTGATGCGGCTCTCATCGGCACCGGTCTCACGTGCCATCTCGAATAGCTGGATGCGGTGGTCGTATGCCAGACCGAAGATCTCTTTCCACTCAGCCTTGCGGCGCGTTGTTACACGGTGCAGGTAGTTAAGTTCAGTATCTTGGTCCGGACGTGGAATCTCTTCAGCGTGAGCGATGTAGTAGTCCAGCTCCTCCGCCGAGGGAATTGCTGGCGCACAGCCGTGGCGTGAAACAACCAGTGCACCACAGGCATTAGCGTACTGGCAGCAGGTCTGGTAATCCTTGCCGAGCAACCAGCCGCGCAGGAAACCACTCATGAAGGCGTCGCCAGCACCGAGTACGTTGAGAACATCAACGCGTACACCGGTGAATACATCAAAGGCGTCCATGGAGTCAGGAATAGCACCATCAAGAACGGTACAACCCAGCGCACCAAGCTTAAGTACAATCGTTGCGTTGCTTAGTTCACGGATCTTTTTGAGCGCTGCAATGGTATCTGTCGTACCGCCCGCAATGTGGACCTCCTCTTCGGTGCCGACAATGAGGTCCAGGTGTGGCAGTACAGTCTGCAGGTGCGCACTCACTTTATCGTTGGAGACAAAACGGTTTTCACCTTCACCGATACCGGTAAGACCCCAGAGGACTGGACGGTAGTCGATATCTAGAACCACTTTAGTACCGGCTGCTTTGGCCGCTTCAATTGCTGCCATGCACGCATCGTAGGTAGTTGGTGTAGACAGGTGCGTACCGGTCATCAAAATGCTGCGGCTAGACGCGATGAACTCTGGGTTGATGTCACTCTTACAGAGCGCCATATCTGCACAGTCGCGGCGGTAGAAAATCAGAGGGAAGGTGTCCTGATCCTTAATTCCCAGGATCACGAGGCCAGTAAGACGTTCTTTATCGGTGATCAGGTTGCTGGTGTCGACGCCAACCGCTTCGAACTCTTCGCGAACGAAACGTCCCATGTGCTCATCACCGACCCGCGTCAACATTGCGGAGCGCAGTCCCAGACGTGAGGTACCGTAAGCGATGTTGCCCGAAGAGCCACCGAGATATTTAGAAAAACTACCCATATCTTCCAAGCGGCTACCAATCTGGTCACCGTAGAGGTCAACGGCTGCACGGCCAATGCTTATGATGTCAAGCTGGCGCTCGCCAACACTCGCTTTCAGGTCACTCATCTAAGGGACTCCCTGTATTTGTTATCGAGCCAGTCCTCAACCACCGAATCTGCTTACCGGTACTTGGGCCTTTGAGGTCAAAAAATCAGAGACACAGGATAGGAATTTGACGTGTTGGAGTCAATGTTTTGGAAAATATATTTCAAAAATTAAAAATTATCATTATAAACAATGACATATAATTATATATCGTTTTTATTTATTATTTTTATGGCACATTTTGGTGGCTATTTAAGTACAAAATGGAATGATAATTCTAAAATCTTCTTTAGTTCTCAGGCGATCCGCATTAACATTGCTGGATAAATGTTAATCGACTTCACTGGTTTGAACAGTTGATCAAAACAGAGATTTAAAGCAGAGGTGAAATATGTCTAAGTTGTTGTCGCGTGCCAGTGCACCAGACTCAGAGGGGCGCATCCAGCACATCACACCAGAGTCAGCGGGTTGGGAGTATGTTGGTTTTGATGTGTATCAGCTCAAAGCTGGCCAGACCCTGAAGCAGCTTACCGAGGGCAACGAGGTCTGCGTGGTACTGGTAACTGGTAAAGCTGATGTCAGTACAGAGAACGAGAGCTGGACCGACCTTGGCGATCGTATGAATGTATTTGAGCGCAAAGCGCCCTACGCAGTTTATGTTCCACCGTCTGATCAGTTTGAAGTCACTGCAAACACCGACTGTGAAATCGCATTGTGTAGAGCGCCTGCGAAAGGCGAATATCCAGCGCGTCTAATCACCCCTGAGAAAGCGAGCTTTGAGACCCGCGGTGTAGGTACAAACACGCGCCACGTCTGCAACATTCTTTTCGGTAATATGGCGGCAGAAAAACTGCTGGTTTGTGAAGTGATTACGCCGGACGGTCACTGGTCTAGCTACCCTCCGCACAAGCATGACCGTGATATAGCTCCAGCAGAGACTAAGCTGGAAGAGACCTACTTCCACAAAATGGATCCTGAACAAGGTTTCGCATTTCAGCGCGTCTACACCGATGACCGCTCTCTAGACGAGACCATGGCTGTAGAGATGAACGGTGTGGTAATGGTGCCAGAGGGTTACCATCCAGTAGGTGCACCACACGGATACACCTCTTACTATCTCAACGTTATGGCAGGCCCATCACGTGAATGGATCTTCCACAACGATCCCGATCATGAGTGGATTATCGAGGCGGATAAGAAAAAAGCTGCGGCTCAGAGTTAACGCTGAACACCTCAAAAAAACGGGAGCTCAGGCTCCCGTTTCTATATATTGCGCTACCCTTCGCTAGGCGGTTCGGGGGGGAAGTTGAGTATGAGTCTGTAGTACGCGTAAATACCCATGGCGCCGGCAAGTGTCCCCCAAAATGGGCTGCCAACTCCAAACCACTCCCAGCAGGTCCAGACAAACAGGAAGATAGTTACTCCGTAGCGACGGCTAACAGGGCGAAACCATTCTAGTTCGTGATCGCGTATCATGCGTAGTCCTAACTCATCTTGTTGGGGTTAACGGGGCCTTAGTGTATCTCAATCGGTTGTTTGAATTCACGCTCTAGCCTGAACTTTGAGCCTGTGCAGTCTGATAAAGCTACACGGGTTAACACGCATTTATATTTATCAAATTCCCAAAATCTGTATTTTGGAAAAAAAATTCCAAAACCATTTGGTTGTGGATAGTATTGTGCAGAATAAGATAAATCCAAGGATGACCGAGTATGCCATCAGGAGTCCCAAAGACGCTCAATGAACTGAAGCTACAGATAGCTGAACAGCATCAGGGGCTGAGTAAACGTCTACGTCAAGTGGCACAATACCTGGTTGATAACCCAAATCAAATCGCGTTCGGAACCGTTGCCACCATAGCGGCTGATGCAGGCGTGCACCCCTCTACGCTGGTGCGTTTCGCTAACGCTTTCGGTTTCTCAGGTTTCTCTGAAATGCAGCGCCTATTCCAGCACCAGTTGTTGCAGGAGTCTCCAAGTTACAGTGACCGAGTGCGTATCGCGCGCGAGTCTCTGGGTGAGAGTAGTACCGAACCCCTGAGCCTGCTCAG
Source organism: Oceanospirillaceae bacterium (assembly GCA_013373575.1). Classification (GTDB taxonomy): domain Bacteria; phylum Pseudomonadota; class Gammaproteobacteria; order Pseudomonadales; family Balneatricaceae; genus Marinobacterium_E. The sequence continues at coordinate 10,616 of JABXHP010000289.1, forward strand.
CCAGTTTGCGTCAGCGAACTCCGCTACGCTAGATCAGCTGGTGAATGAGGTTGACCAAAAGGCGTTGCAAAAGGCTGAGGAGATTCTGCGCGGGGCTGATACAGTCTATATCATGGGTGTTCGTCGAGCCTTTGTGGTGGCAAGTTATTTCGCTTACGCGCTGCGCCATGCAGAGCGACGCGCATTTTTGGTGGACGGGGTCGGTGGTCTTACTAAGGAGCAGGGCTGCAGTGTGCGTGCTGGCGATGCCATGATTGCAGTTAGCTTTCACCCCTATGCCCAAGAGACCCAGGATCTCGTGAAAGAAGCAGCAGGTCGCAACGTGCCGATCGTCCTTATCACCGATAGCGAATTAAGCCCACTCGCTTCCCAAGCGAGTTCGGTGCTGATTGTGAAAGAGGCGGAGGTGCATGGAATTCGGTCACTCTCCGCATCTCTCTGTATCGCTCAGGCGCTTTCGATCAGTTTGGCGAACTGATGGCTATAGCTCGTTAAGGTTCTCTAAACACCAGTTCGCTCGGTCGAGTATCGCTTGCTGCGCGTCTGGTTCACGCTTATCCCAATTTTTGTAGAGCATAGCTATTCGAGGGTTGTTTGCCAGCCGGTCGCGGTGCTTGAGCATAAAACCCCAATAGAGGCTATTGAATGGACAGGCTCGGCTGCCAGTCTGTTCGTTTACCTTATAACTACACCCTTTACAGTAATCGCTCATGCGATTGATGTAGGCGCCACTGCCAGCATAGGGCTTGCTGGCGACGATGCCGTTGTCCGCAAATAGCACCATGCCGCGCGTGTTTGGCTGCTCCACCCACTCTATAGCATCGATATATACACCCAGATACCAGGCGTCCACTTGGTCGGGATGGAGTTGTGCAATCAGAGCAAAGTTGCCAGTCACCATTAGTCGTTGAATATGGTGTGCATAGGCGTAATCGAGTGACTGACTAATACACTGCTGCATGCAATGCATCTTGGTTTTTCCGCTCCAGAAGTAGTCGGGTAGCGGCTGATGCGCATCAAGCGCATTTAGGCTTGAGTACTCAGGTTGGTTGATCCAGTAGATGGCGCGAATGAATTCGCGCCATCCCAGTATTTGGCGAACGAACCCCTCTATCTGCGCGAGGCCTATCTGCTTCGGGTTGCTCTGCCACGCGGCTATCGCCGCCTCAATCACCTGTCTTGGTGAGATCATCTTGGCGTTGATGGCAAAGGAGAGGCGTGAGTGATACAGGCTCCACTTATGCTCGCTTGCGCTGGTCATAGCGTCTTGGAAGCGGCCAAATAGCGCAAGCTGATGGGTGCAGAAGTAGTCGAGCAGTTCGAGTGCTTCTGAGCGTCGTGTGGGCCAGAGAAGTTGCGGGTGTACTTCGCCGAAGTGGTCTACCTTGTGGCGTTCAAGGCGCGCCAGTATCTCAGTTACATCAGTGCTGAAGAGCAGTGGCGCCGGCACCGCCTCAAGATCGCTCGGTTTTAGTTTTTGGCGATTTTCGCTATCGAAATTCCAACGCTCGCCAACGGGCTCTTCCCCATCCATTAGATAACCGTAGCGTTTACGCATGCGCCGGTAGAAGGCCTCCATGCGACTGGCCCGTCCCGGTTTAAACTGTTTGAATATCTCATCGAATGGCAGTAGAAAGTGCTCAGTATCGACTTCGCGCATCGCGCACTGAGGGTCAAAATCACGCAGTTGTTGCAGTAGACGCCACTCGTCGGGACGTTGATACTCAAAGCGTTCCACACCGAGTTCGACAATTTTGTCCCTCAGCAGATCTGGCAGGTCCCGGTATTCAGCAGTCTCATCAAGTGTTAGGTGGATGACCTGATGCCCTGCCGCGCGCAGCGCCTGTGCAAACTGCTGCATAGCCGCGAAGAAGGCGCAGATCTTCTGCACATGGTGGCGCACATAGCTCGCCTCCTGAGGTAGTTCTGCTATCAGATAATGGACCTCAGGATCGGTTTCACGAAACCAGCTGTGGCTAGCGTTGAGTTGATCGCCAAGGATCAGTCGCAGTGTGCTCATTGCGCCTCACTCTTGTCCAAGCGGGCGCTGCGTCGGCAACGCTCTGAGCAGTACTTTACCTGCTCCCAGTCGCGCTCCCACTTTTTGCGCCAAGAAAAAGGGCGTTGGCACACTAGGCAGGTCTTCTGGGGAAGGTGGGGTTTGCGATGTGTCATGCTACGGGCCAGTCGTAATAGTCTTGGTTTGGAAGCGGGTGGCAATGTTCACGACCCTGCCAGGTCGCCGTAAAGCTGCCATCTGCGTCATAGATGCTTGCCTGTTTCTCCAAGTCGAAGCGGCGGTGGCCGCGTGGATCTGCGCCTACACCGGCTAGGTACTGCCAGTTCCCCCAGTTGCTGGCGACATCATAGTCGATCAGTTGTTGTTCGAAGTAGGCTGCGCCGTAGCGCCAATCCAGACCTAGCTCATGCACAAAGGCGCTGGCTACCAACTGGCGAGCTCGGTTGGACATATAACCTGTCGCATTAAGCTGACGCATCGCTGCGTTGACGATGGGGTAGGGGGTGCTGCCTTCACACCAAGCTTTAAAGCGCTCTGGGTAGAAGGTTGTGAGTGGTGAGCGGTCGAAGGGGCCTCGCTGGTTGAACAGCTTGCTCGCGTAGCGATGCGCATACCACTGAAAATACTCGCGCCAAAGTAGCTCAAATTTGAGCCAATAGGTCGACTCGTTGGCAACCACCTCAGCCTCGTATTGATCAATACGCTGCCAAAGACGCCTCGGAGACAGCGCACCATTCGCGAGCCATGCACTGAATTTAGAGGAGTAGTCCCAGCCATCTAAGCCGTTGCGAGTCTCCTTGTAGCTGGCGGGTAGCGAGCTACTGAAATAGTAATCGAGTTGCGCTCGGGCGCCCTTTTCACCGCCGCTAAAGTATTGCGTTGTCTCTCTTGAAGGCAGCTCCACTACTTTAGATTCAAGCTTAGATATTAAGCTAGGTAGCTGAGTTGGCGCTTCAATGGCAGTTCTTGGCAGCAGCGGCTGTTTCTCCACTTTGCGCCTGAAAGCGGAAAAACTCTCGGGCAGTTTCTCCAGCTCAAAGGGAAGTTGTTCAGAAGCAAAGAGGGTGTGGCACGGCAGCTCAAGGATCTCCAAATGTGGAAAGCGACTGGCGATCGCTTTGAGCGTCTGACGCTCGTAGCTACCGGGATGTTGCGAAGTCACTATTCGCGATACCCCCGCCTGCTGTACAACACTTGTGAGTGACTCCAAAGGCGTATCATAGCGTAGTATGAGACGCTGTCCGAGTTGACGCAGGCTGTTGTCGAGATCATCAAGTGTCTGCTGCAAGAATAGCCGGCGGTGACTGCCGAGAGAGCGCAGTGAGTAGCGGTTGGGGCGCGACCAGGACGGTTCCACCACAAACAGGCAGATCAGTTTTTCAGCATCAAGTGCCGCCTCGATAGCAGGGTTGTCATCAAGTCTTAAATTGTTGGTGAACCAGAGAAGGGTGGGGCCGGGCATGGGGTAGAACTCCTTTCAGTCCCCTTACTACGCGATTTAGGTAAAGTCGGAGCTTTGAGATCTCTCTATGCTGTGAACAGAGATCTGCTCATCGCTGATGCTGAAACGGATATTAAGTTGGTAGAGGCTCACACCGTAAATGCGCTCAGGATCCTTCTGATAAGCAGGTCGGGGATCGCAACGCAATAGCTCCTCTATCTGCTGCGCCAGTTGTTCACCGAACTCTGTGGTCTGCTCAGAAAGTTGCTCTTGCGCGCCTTTTGAGAAGCTCAGTGGCTGGCACAGGCGTTCAGCCGCCTTGGCCAGTTTAAACTGAGCCTCAGGTAGGCTGTCGGCATAGGGTAGGTAGGGTTTTATATCGACGATGGGAGTGCCGTCCAACAGGTCGGCACCGCGCACTTCAAGTACAAGGTTCTTGCCACGCATGCTTATGCTTAGGAGTTCTACGACGCTGAGTCCTATAGGGTTCGGGCGAAAAGGGGAGCGGCTGGCGAATACGCCAAGCTTCTCATTTCCGCCAAGTCGCGGGGGGCGTACGCGCGGCTTCCAGCCTTTGTCGAGCGACTCAGAGAAGATAAAGAGCAACCAGATGTGGCTGCACTGTTCTAGGCCTGATACTGCTTCTAGGCTTGAGAAGGCCTCTTCAACCACTACCTCTGCGATGATGGATGGTGCCAAGCCCGGTTGGCGAGGGATACCAAACTTTTCGGTGAAGGGGCTGGCGATCTTGGCGATAGGGTTGATTGTTAGCGACTGCATGAAATCTCCTGAGCTGGGGCCCGATTATATCCTCACTCGATTAGAGTTTCGCGCTGTTGCATCGGCAGAGTCGCCGACCAGTGGCTTGAAGCCTCCTCGGCTTGCCCCGCCATGCGGCGGATCATTGATAGATATTCAAGAAGTTGTGCGCTTTCGGTAGTTGATATGATGCCGCTTACCGTCTTCTCAAGCAGTTCGCGTTTTAGATTCTGGTAGTTTGATTGCAAGGCGCGCATGCGGCGATGGGCATCAATCCCCTGAATATCCTCGGAGCTGCTGATTTCGCAGGCATCTATCAGGCTCACTGACTCCTGCTTAAATTCCCCCAAGCCTCTCTGAAGTCCAGTGTCGCTAATCTGCTCTAGCATGGGTTCATACTTGGGCAGTTCGGCAGATATTCGTCCGATCTCACCTAGATATCGTCCAACACGAATGGAGAGGGGCAAGGTTTCGGCGATATTTGCGCTGATGTTTTCGCGCGCCAGCAACTGATTAAAACTGTAGATCTCCTGCAGCAGTGCAAACAGAGAGTCGCGCGACTTCTCCAGCTCTTGCTGGTCCTGCCCCTCACTGCTCAGCGCTGCTCTTGCCAGAGCGCTGCTCATCTCGTTTGCTCGAGTTAGCTCCCGGTTGATACCCACTACTGCAAGTTCGGGTGTTACTAACAGCGCTTTGGCAATATAGAGTGGCTCTGCCTCTAGCTCAGTTCGATCACGAAACCGTTTGGCGAGCCAATCCTCCAGTAGGCGCATTATCGGCCAGATCAGCAACACGCCGAGAAGATTAAAAAGTGTATGGAACAGTGCCAGTACAAGCACGGGGTCGAGGTAGTGGAGCACCTGGTCATTGAGTAGATTGGCGAGCAGAAAAAGTAGAACTATACCGAAAATGGCGGTCTGGCCATTGAACACAAGGTGTGCCAAGGCTACTCGTTTAGCGTTGGCGGTAGAGCCGATGGCGCCGAGCATAGCGGTTGTTGTGGTGCCTATATTGGCGCCAATCACCAGGGCGCAGGCGCCACTGAGTGTGAGCGTATCAACCGAGAGCATGGATAGCGCTATGGCGATTGTTGCCGAGGAGGATTGGGTTAAAAGCGTGATAACGACACCAGCTAGAACGAAGAGGACGAGTTCGAAGGCGTCACCGCTGAGCTGCTTTAGAGGTAGGCTCTCGGAGAGCCCCTCGAACGCACCGCTGATAAAACCCAGGCCGAAGAAAAAGAGTCCGAAGCCTGTAAGCGCGAGGCCGTAGTAACCGTAGTTGCGACCGCCAGAGAAGAGCTTCACCCCGACGCCGATACCGATTAACAAAAGCATGTACGCGCTAAGTTTAAGTTTGAAGCCGA
>JABXHP010000162.1 GCA_013373575.1 Oceanospirillaceae bacterium
CCGTAGATCTCGACGAAGGTCTGGGCCAACTGGTTGCGCACCGACTCCAGCTCTGACTCTGTGATAGCGCAGACGCTAACGAAACTGGCGCGCCCGCCTGACTCAACGCTGTACCAGCCGTTACTAAACGCCTGCTTTGCTTTACCTTTTAGGTCATCTGCTCCCCAGTTGGAGAACTCAAAACCGCCCGAAATAGCCCACTCGCCACTCTGCGCGGGGTTCTCGAAAACGTTCTGATCGGAGATATCGAGTCGTACAGTTCGAGCTAACTTCATTGGTGCTCCGCGTAACTTATGAGGCTAAGTGTTTCCGTCATGGGGCCTTGGCGTAACAGCATGCGCCCTTTCTCATCTAACCCTACAAATACGCCCGCCTCGGGCTGCTCGATCTCTTTGCCTAAGCTATCGCAGCGAGGGCGCCATTCGTTGTGGATACGGTCGAAACCGCTATCCATAAAGTGGGTAAGCCATAAAAGAGTGTGTTTTGACCAGCTCTCAAGCAGTGCCATAGGCTCAACCTCACCGCAGCCCTCCTCGTAGAGGCAGGTTTGATGTGGATTTGCACCCGGATCATCTGTTTCAGGGATAAAGGCAACTTCAATACCGATGACGAGCCAGTTGGGGATATCCTGCGCGTCGCTCACATCTGTGGCGTAGCGCACTCTGCCGCAAGTAGCCCCGTTGACCTTGATGCGATCGGGCCACTCAAAATGTACAGGTACCTCTGGCGGTGCCAGTGCACCGAGGCTTTCGGCTAGCCCGATCTGCACCACATAAACTGCCTGAATAGCCTCCTCAAGTGGTGTCTCGGGCGCCAGTACCAATGCGGCGCGCAACGTATCCGACGCCTCAGAGTAGAAGATAGTACCTGAGTCTATGCCGGCTATTGCTCGGCTTACGGCTTTATCGAAGGGGTCCGTATGCTTAGGTACTTTCTCTCCCGTGAACAAGGGCGGAAATTTAGGAGACTCTGTCATAGCACTGCCTGAGCATAGGTCTCTGAGTTGATAAGCTGTTCAGCGATACGGCTGAAGGCCTGCGCTTGCGGACTATCAGGTTTCGATACCACTATTGGAACACCACCGTCTGCACCGATACGAATATCTAAATCGAGAGGGATCTCGCCGAGGAAAGGTGCACCCAGCTTCTCTGCTTCTGCACGCGCACCGCCCGAACCAAATGGGTGATGCTCTTTGCCGCAACCATCACAGACAAAGGATGCCATATTTTCGATGAGGCCAAAGAGTGGTACCTCCATGCGCTTGAACATGTCGATACCCTTGCGCGCATCCAGCAAAGCGATGTCTTGAGGCGTTGATACTACCACTGCCCCTGCAACAAAGAATTTCTGGCTGAGAGTCATCTGGACATCACCCGTACCCGGCGGAAGGTCGACCAGTAGAACATCGAGCTTGCCCCACTCAACCTGATTCATCATCTGCTCTAGAGCGCCCATAAGCATAGGGCCGCGCCAGATGATCGCTTCATCCTCGGGTGTCATAAGACCGAGTGACATGAGCGTAACGCCATGGTTGCGCAGTGGCAAAATAGTTTGTCCATCTGGGCTGGAGGGGCGGCCTGAAACGCCAAGCATGCGTGGTTGGCTAGGGCCATATACATCAGCATCCAGCAGTCCGACTTTGAGCCCCTTGGCCGCAAGTGCTACCGCGAGATTAGCCGATACGGTCGATTTACCAACACCGCCCTTGCCCGAAGCGATCGCTATGATGCGGTCGATCCCTTCAGGATTTTTGTCTTGAGGCCGCGGTGCATCCGTACCAATGATGTTGCTATTCGCGCCTGCGTCTACAAATTGTTCCATTTTGATTCCTATTATTCTTCTTAACTGTCCAGGTAATCGTCGCTCGTGCGCACTCGTGGGCGCTCGCCCATCGCCATCGGGGAACTCTCCCCATGGTATTGCGCTTTGACGCGGCAGTCATCACACATTTTCACCAACTGTAAGTTATCGGTGTTGGTGTACATCCAGTGATTGCCTTCGAGCTTCTCTACGATTTTGTTAATGGTGCTAGCTACACCGAAGGGTTTACCGCAGCTTATGCACTCGAACGGATCTTCTCCATGCAAAGCGCGCTTCTGTAACGCGTTGTTGCTCAGGTCAAGTTGCGGCATGAGTTGTATCGCTGTCTCGGGGCAGGTGGTTTGGCACACGCCACATTGAACGCAGGCGTTCTCTGTAAATTGCACTTCGGGTCGGTCTGCGTGGTCGGCTAGTGCTCCGGTTGGGCAGAGTGAGACGCAGGCAAGGCACAGAGTACACTTATCTGAGTTGATCTGAACAGCACCGTAGGGAGCGCCTGCGGGGAGGCTTATAGGCTCTTCAACGGATCGGCCTGCTTTACTGCTGATAGCAGCGGTCGCCACTCGAGTTATATCTCGGCGACCACCCATGAGCAGGACAGAATCGCAGCTAGCTTCAGAGTAGCGAGTAGGCTCGCTTAACTGGTTTGTGTCCACCACGCGAATGCGATCTCTCTCGCTTCCAGCACCGTTCAGTAGCGCTTGAGCTAGCTCCAGCTGCGGTTGCATAACGGCTGCGTCGGCAGCACTGTCGGGCAGTATCAGTACTTCGCTGAAGCCGGCTCCGAGTGCTGCCATCATCTCAGCATGTCCTATGCGGTCAGTATGCTCTATCGCAAAGGGGATGAGGTCATCCGCTAGACCCTCGCCGTAACGGGCATGTTGCGCAATCGCTTGATAGCCCTGTTCGACCGTGTGAATTAACAAGCGGGGCGCCTCGTTGGCGTGCTCTTTGTAGGTTCGTGCCATCAGGCTAAACGCTTGGGTAATGGATTCGAACGGAGACTCGTTCATATCGATTGCCGAGGTTGGGCAGACTGAGGCGCAGGTACCGCAGCCGGCACAGATATTAGAGTCGATTTGCACGAAGTCGCCGGCCGAAAAGATAGCTTCCGTCGGGCAGACATCCAAGCAGCGCGTACAGCCAACTTTTTTGGCGCGTGAGTGTGCGCAAAGCGACGTGTTTAGCTTGTAGTAGACACTTTTCTCAAACTCTCCAACGCGTTCCCGGGCAGTCAGAGCAATGCGCTCTAACTCGCCGCTCTTTGCCGGGTCCGCCCAGAAGTAGCCGTTACGTTTCTGGTAGCTCGGGAAGGCAGGCTCGCCGCCGCGCAGATCAATAAATACATCGCACTCGCTGCTTGAGGTTGGTTTAGCTTCGCTGAAAGCGAGACCACCGCGACCGCTTTGGCGTTGAGTTTGTAGGTTGGTGAACTCAAGCTCAAAGCACCCTAGGGCACCCTTGGCGTTTTTAAGTTCTCCCTTGGCGACATCGTAGCGCGAAGATGGGAGTCTGAGCGGGCCAGAATCGTTCACTACGCAGGTTACACCGAGATCATCCTGCAACAGTTCAGCCATGCGGATACACTGCTCGGTTGAGCCGATAATGCAGCAGATACCCTCAGATACGATATTCTTCAGAGGGACAATAGGTGATTCCAGTTGAGCTGCCGCGAGCAAGGCTGACTGTTTCGCGGTGATGCGTTTGCTCTTCGCGCTCTTGGGTGCCCAGCCTGCGCGGTCACGTAGATCGATAAAATCCAGTGGTGCGACCTGCTGGGTTTCGGCTTCAATCTCATCGGCAAGTCGTTCAAACAGTGCTGCTTGCTGGGAGCACGCAATTACAACGTTGGCCTCACTGTTGAGGTGTTGCACTGCGGTTCCCAGATCACTACCACAGAGTTGCTCTACTCTGACGGCTTCGTTGGCCTGCGCCGCGGCCTTTAGCGTATTGATATCGAGCGACTGGGTGTTGTCGCAACTACATAAAACCAGTGTTTTTTTCGTCGCCATCAGGGGTGAGACTCTTCTTATAATCGGTGGTCGTTATTCTCTATTTCGCAATGCGAACACGTTGTTATTACAAAAGTGATCTACG
>JABXHP010000251.1 GCA_013373575.1 Oceanospirillaceae bacterium
CACTACAGGGATAGGTGCACCCCAGTAACGCTGGCGCGACACGCCCCAGTCGCGCAGGCGGAACTGAATTGTTACCTTGCCGCGGCCTTTGCTCTCAAGTTCAGTAGCGATCGCTTTGAACGCCAGATCAAATTCGAGGTCGTCAAAATCACCTGAATTGACCAGAACACCTTTTTCGGTGAACGCCTCTTTGCTCAGATCAATTTCGCTCTTGTCGTCTAAAGGTTTCACAACCTGCTTAATCGGCAAGTTGTACTTAACTGCAAACTCGTAGTCGCGTTGGTCATGCGCGGGGACAGACATGACTGCGCCTGAGCCGTAGTCCATTAGAACGAAGTTCGCCGTCCAGACAGGCACCTCTTCGCCGGTAAGTGGATGGATGGCGGTGATACCCAGAGGCATACCCTTCTTCTCCATCTGTGCCATCTCTGCTTCAGCTACTTTCTGATGACGGCACTCTTCAATAAACTCGGCGATCGCTGGATCTTTCTCAGCAGCAGCAAGCGCTAGAGGGTGTTGGCTGGCGACGGCAACATAGGTAACACCCATGAGCGTATCTGGGCGGGTAGTGTAGACCTCCAGCGGGCCGTAACCGGCGACATCGAAACTCAGCTCAACCCCTTTAGAGCGGCCTATCCAGTTGCGCTGCATTGTGCGCACCTGCTCTGGCCAGCGCAGCTGATCAAGGTCGTTTAGAAGCTGGTCGGCGTAGTCGGTAATTTTGAGGAACCACTGGGGGATCTTCTTACGCTCAACTAGAGCGCCTGAGCGCCATCCGCGACCGTCGATAACCTGCTCGTTCGCGAGAACTGTCTGGTCTACGGGGTCCCAGTTAACCTCGGCGTCTTTCTTATAAACAACGCCTTTTTCCATAAGGCGAGTGAAGAACCACTGCTCCCAACGGTAGTACTCTGGATGGCAAGTGGCCAATTCGCGTGACCAGTCGTAACCAAAGCCCATCTGTTTGAGCTGGTTACGCATGTAGTCTATGTTTGAATAGGTCCAGTTGGCTGGCGGTACGTTGTTCTTAAGTGCCGCGTTTTCCGCTGGCAGGCCAAAGGCATCCCAGCCCATAGGCTGTAGAACGTTTTTGCCCTGCATGCGTTGGTAGCGCGAAATCACGTCACCAATGGTGTAGTTACGAACATGGCCCATGTGCAGGCGACCGCTAGGGTAGGGGAACATAGACAGACAGTAGAATTTCTCCTTGTCTGTGTTCTCTTCGACTTTAAATGCGTCGGTCTCTTCCCATTTCTGTTGGATTTTCGATTCGATCGTTTGGGGCTGGTACTGTTCGTTCATCGGCCTGTTCAATACATAGAAAAACGGTGTCGGCAGCTGGATTTTTCAGTTGAAAACCGCGTAAGCCTGACACCGCTCAATGGTTAGTTTTAAAAACTTAGTCAATACTGTTAAGCATACAATAATTAAGGGTGAGCAAACAGTGTTCAACCCCCTACACAGGCTGATGAGAAGTGAAAATGGCTAAAGACTCAAACAAGGTGCCAAAAGCACCGCAAAATGCGCCGAGAAATTACGATCGAATCCTAGATGCTTTGATTCAGCGGCTCGACGATTCGGGTGTGAAAACCTGGGAGTTCATCGAGCAACAGATCGAGGAGGCTGTGGCTGTCGAGCAGGCAGCAGAAGAGCTTACAGCGGATGAGGCGAGTCTCTTGGCGGCTTACTTGCGTCGTGACCTTCGCTCTTTAGGCCATACGCTGCATGAGGTCGGGGCAACCTTGGCGCAGTGGCTCAGATTTGATCTGGAGATTCTCGAGCGAGCAGTGAGCGACCGCCTCCTTGCAGTCGCTGATCGCAGTCGTATCGATTACGAACTCCTGCGTGAGCAGCTCAGTCATGATGAATCTCAATATCTTGCTGGCGAGGTGACTGTTGCTGGCACCCTACGTTGTTCGGCTTGTGGTTCAGATCAACAGCTACAGGAGAGTGCTGTTATTGCCGCCTGTGAGGAGTGTGGTGGCTTAGTGTTTGAGCGACCTGTGCCGACGCGAGTAGATTAAAGCGGTAACGAAGGTGACGAGCCAGAACAGCAGCGTTGGGTAAGAGCCGAAGCGCTGATAGAGGGTCTGTTCGTAACTCGGCCAGACCCGGGTGGTTAAAACTGCCGCTTCACCTTGCGAAAGTGTCTCCACAATTCGACCTTTCGGATCTACCACAGCTGTCAATCCGTTGTTGGTCGCGCGAATCAGCCAGCGGTGATTCTCTAGCGCTCGCATACGCGCAATCTGTAAATGTTGTGCAGGTGCATGCGAGCCAGTAAACCAGGTGTCATTAGAGAGTGTAATGATTAGCCCTGCACCCGCTGCAACACCGGCTCTAACCAATTCTGGATAAGCGATCTCATAGCAGATGGCAGCAGCCACCTGCTGATCGCCAACCTGTAAACTACCCTGTGGAGTCGTTGGCAACGAGAAACTCGACATCGGCAGGTTGAAGAACTCGATTGCACCGCGTAGCCAGTGCTCAAGCGGTATATATTCCCCGAACGGGACCAAGCGCTGCTTGTCGTAGATGCTAGGGAAACCGGTCAGAGTGCCAAGGCTATTAAGGTAAGTCCAGCGCTCCAAAGCTTCGTTCCATTCTCTACGTGGAAAGCCAGAAACTAAAATCTGCTTACGCTGCTCAAGTTCGTTGAGCCAGGGTGAGAGCGTATCGAAACTGTTGTTGATGAGTCGCGGTATTGCGGTTTCGGGCCAGATGACCCACTGCGCTGATTCGGCTTCGCGGCTTAGTTCACCAAGGCGTCTGATGTGCTCTTCGAAGTGGCTCTGCTGCCATTTAAGTGACTGAGAGATGTTAGGCTGGATCAGAGCAACATCGATTGCCCGCCCTTCGGTATTGATAGCCTTTTGAGGTAAGAGTGCACTTGCTGAAAGTAGTAGCACGCCAAGAATAAGAGGTTTGGCGCTACGATGCTGAATTGCGTAGGCGAGTAGCATGGCAACTATTAATACGGCTGAACTGACCAGCCAGACACCGCCAAGGGGGGCTAGGTTCGCCAGGGATGTGTCGATCCAACCATAGCCAAGGTAGAGCCAGGGGAAGCCGGTGAATAGCCAGCTTCGAAGCCACTCAAAACCGAGCCATAAGCCCGCAAATCCCAGTGGGCTGGGGTATCTGAAAAGACGTTTGTAGAGGTAGAACTGCAAGGCGAAAAGTAGACCTAACCCCAAGCAGAACGCGAGCGTCATAGAGACCGCAGGTATTACGCCCATGCCACCATGATAGTGAATACTTACATACACCCAGCTAACTCCAGCACCAAAGAAGCCGCTACCGAATATCCAGCCGGAGCGGAATCCAGAGCGACTCTTTTGCAGTAGTAGGTAGGCGCTTATCACCACGACTAGGGAGAAGATTGGCCAGCTAAACGGGGCGAAGCTTAGTGTCGTTCCGGCACCCGCAAGGAGCATCAAGACAGATTGTAGCGCTGCAGATGCTCGCGGCATGCTCAGTCCTTGTTGCGTCGAACCTGTATCAGCCGTATTCGGCGGTTATCTGAGGCTAGCACGGTGAAGTTAAAACCGTCGTAATCAACGGTCTCGCCTTTAACGGGCAAATGGCCAAACTGCCGCGTGACAAGTCCACCGATGGTGTCGAACTCGTCATCGGGTAGGCCGACGTCAAAGTGCTCGTTGAAGTCTTCGATTGGGGTCAGCGCTTTAACAATAAAGCCGTCATCATCAAAGGGTTTGATGTTACCGTCGTCATCATCGGCGTCATGCTCATCTTCGATCTCACCGACAATCTGCTCGAGTACATCTTCGATTGTGACAAGGCCGGCAATACCGCCGTACTCATCAACAACGACGGCCATGTGGTGGCGGTTGATACGAAACTCGCGCAGTAGAACGTTGAGTCGCTTACTTTCGGGTATGAAGGTCGGCTTGCGCAGGTGTGAACCTAGATTGAAATCGTCAAGATTACCGTCAAGAGCAAAGGGGAGTAGGTCTTTGGCTAGCAGTATACCGGCTACCTCGTCCTGGTTTTCGCCAACCACGGGAAAGCGAGAGTGTGCACTAGAGATAATTGTGGGCATAAACTCGCGTGGGTGCTGGTCCATCTGCACCACCACCATCTGCGAGCGCGGGATCATAACATCTCGCACTTGCATGTCGGTTACCTGTATAGCGCCCTCAACGATCGAGAGTGCATCGGTATCCAATATGCCGGTGTCTCCGGCTTCATAAAGAACCTCTAAAAGGTCGTCGCGGGTTTTCGGCTCGTCCGAGAATGCTTGGGCAAGTTTGCCAAAGAATGTCTTAGATGAGCCGCTCGATCGGTCTTCGCTCATAAATCCTCAGCTATTCAGCATAGGGGTCTGGGATATCGAGGCAGGCAAGTAGTTCACGCTCTAGTGCCTCCATAATCTCAGCGTCTTGGTCATTTATATGATCGAACCCGAGCAGATGCAAGGTTCCATGAATGACCATGTGTGCCCAATGGTGGGCCAGTTGTTTATTCTGTTGCTCAGCTTCATGCGCAACAACCTCGGCACAGATTGCTAAATCGCCCAGAATATTCACGGGTAGACCGGGTGGTGCCTCGAAAGGGAAGGAGAGAACGTTGGTCGGTTTATCCTTGCCGCGGTAGTCAGCGTTGAGCTGCTGACTCTCTGTGGCATCAACGATGCGTATACAGAGTTCGGCGCCGGGTTTGCGATCGGCGGCGGCTAGGTTCGCCCAGCTCTCCAGCTGTTCATCGGTCGGTAGATCTGCGCTTTCGAAATCCCGAATTACATCAACAACGATGCCCATTACTTCTCCTGGCGCGCTTCGTAACGCTCATAAGCCATCACTATATGCTGCACGATCGGATGACGTACTACGTCTTTTGCGTTGAAATGCGTAAAGCCGATGCCTTTGACTCCGTCCAGTACCTCAAGCGCATGTAGCAGACCAGAGCGTATACCTTTGGGTAGATCGACCTGTGTGGTGTCGCCGGTGATTACTGCAGTAGACCCAAAACCGATACGCGTCAGGAACATCTTCATCTGTTCGCGGGTGGTGTTTTGACTCTCATCGAGAATAACGTAGGCGTTGTTAAGTGTGCGACCGCGCATATAAGCGAGGGGGGCAATCTCAATCACATTTTTCTCAATTAGTTTGCCGACTTTCTCGAAGCCAAGCATGTCATAGAGAGCGTCATAGAGCGGGCGTAGGTAGGGGTCGACCTTTTGGCTCAGGTCGCCGGGTAGGAAGCCAAGCTTCTCACCCGCTTCAACCGCAGGGCGAACCAGCAGAATGCGGGCTACCTCCTCGCGCTCGAGTGCTTCTACCGCGCAGGCGACCGCAAGGTAGGTCTTACC
>JABXHP010000141.1 GCA_013373575.1 Oceanospirillaceae bacterium
GGATGCTTACATTCCTGCCTGTTTTTTGATCAATTCAGTGATCCATATGTTTTTTTGTGACCGTAAATCGCTTGGTTAGACCCGAATTCTAAATACAATAAACTCGAGGTTGATATGATCCCATCGTCCTTTGAATACCATCGGGCGACAAGCGTAGCTGACGCTGTTGCCAAATTGGCTGCCAACGACGAGGCCAAGATCATTGCGGGCGGACACTCCCTCCTGCCAATGATGAAGCTTCGTTTTGCCGAGCCACCCTGCCTTATCGATATCAATGGAATTGCTGAACTTAAGGGAATCACTGTTGAAGGTGACTACCTAGTAATCGGTGCAATGACATCTGAAAACGAACTGATCGCCTCTGAGCTAGTGGCTCAACACTGTCCTCACCTGGTTAACGTTGCCAAGCTGATTGCTGATCCTCAAGTGCGTAACCGCGGATCGATTGGCGGTGATATAGCGCACGGTGATCCGGGTAACGATCATCCAGCAGTTATGCTCTCGCTCGATGCGCACTTGGTTCTGCATGGTCCTGACGGTGAGCGCACCGTCCCTGCCAATGGGTTCTTCTTAGGTACCTACTGGACCGCACTAGAAGAGCACGAGCTGTTGGTGAAAGTGAAGATCCCAGTGCGTAGAGCAGGGATGGGTTACGGTTACGAAAAGCTTAAACGCAAGACGGGCGATTATGCCGTTGCAGGCGCTTCTGTTGTAGTAGAGATGAACGGCGGACAGATAGGTGATGTCCGTATCGGTTTAACTAACGTCGCCCCTTGTGCCATTCGCGCTGAAGCTGCGGAAGAGATCCTCCGGGGTCAGGTTCCGTCCGATGAGCTCATTGCACGAGCTGCCGAAGCCGTTCGTGATGCTTGTGATCCTGCCGAGGACCTCCGCGGTGATGCTGAATACAAGTCAAATATGGCCGCTGTGATGTTTAGTCGAGCCATGGAAAAAGCAATTGCAGATGCGCGAGGTTGATCATGGGTAAGCAAGTAGTTTCATTCAAAGTTAACGGTAAACCGGTTGATGTGTTGGTCGACCCTCGTGAGTTATTAGTACACACGCTACGCGAGAAATTACAACTTACAGGCACTCACATCGGTTGTGAAAGCACCCATTGCGGCGTCTGCACAGTCGATATCAATGGTCAGTCAATTAAGTCCTGCACATTTTTAACGGTTCAGGCCGATGGTGCCGAGGTAACCACGGTAGAAGGCTTAGCGACGGCAGACGGCTTACATATCGTGCAGCAGGCGTTTGTTGAAGAGCATGGTCTTCAATGTGGCTTCTGTACGCCAGGTATGTTGGTTCGTGCTGCAAGCTTCCTGAAAGAGAATCCAAATCCGACTGAGGATGAGATTCGATGGGGTATGTCGGGTAACTTGTGCCGCTGCACAGGCTACCAAAACATTATCAAGGCTGTGAAAACTGCAGCTCGAATGATGCAAGAAGCCTGAGGGGTGAGTCATGACTGAACAAATGGACAAAGAGACTCGCGAAGCGGCCCTACAGGGTATGGGTTGCTCGCGTAAACGTAAGGAAGATGCCCGCTTCATTCAGGGCAAGGGTCGCTACACCGATGATATACAAATGGCCGGAATGCTGTTTGCCGATATGGTACGCAGCCCCTATGCCCACGCCCGCATAAAAAGTATCAACAAAGAGAAGGCGCTGGCCCTTCCTGGTGTTCATGCTGTCTTAACCGCCGACGACCTGAAACCGCTGAATCTGCACTGGATGCCGACTCTGGCCGGTGATGTGCAAGCTGTACTAGCGGATGAGAAGGTTCACTTTCAGTACCAAGAGGTTGCAGTTGTTGTCGCTGATGATCGTTACATCGCTGCCGACGCGGTCGATTTGGTCGAAGTTGAGTATGAAGAGCTTCCGGTTCTAGTCGATGCGCATAAGGCGATGGATGTCGATGCGCCGGTACTGCGCGAGGATCTGGTTGGGAAAATGCAGGGGGCACACTCCGAGCGTAAACATGATAACCATATCTTTAACTGGCAGGCTGGTGATAAAGAGGCCACAGATCGCGTATTCCAAAACGCTGAAGTTGTTGTCTCGCAGGATATGTATTATCACCGAGTTCATCCTTGCCCACTCGAGACCTGTGGTTGTGTAGCCTCATTTGATAAGGTAAACGGCCATCTAACGGTCTACCTCACCTCTCAAGCACCTCATGTCGTGCGCACCGTCGTTTCGATGCTGTCGGGTTTGCCAGAGAGCAAAGTGCGCGTGATTTCACCGGATATCGGCGGTGGCTTCGGCAACAAGGTGGGTATCTACCCTGGCTACGTTACCGCTATCGTGGCATCCATCGTGCTCGGAGTACCGGTGAAGTGGGTTGAAGATCGCATGGAGAACATCTCCACAACGGCCTTCGCCCGTGATTACCACATGACAGGAGAGATCGCGGCTGATAAGGATGGGATTATCAAGGCGTTGCGCGTCAACGTTTTGGCTGACCACGGTGCTTTCGATGCCTGTGCTGATCCGTCAAAGTTCCCGGCCGGTTTAATGCATATCTGTACAGGGTCCTATGATGTGCCCGTCGCTCATTTGAACGTCGACGGTGTATATACCAACAAGGCTCCAGGCGGAGTTGCCTACCGATGTTCGTTCCGCGTCACCGAGGCGGTCTATGTCATCGAACGGACGATGGACGTACTGGCGCAAAAGCTGGGTATCGATAAAGCGGAGATCCGTCGTCGAAACTTCATCAAGTCTGAGCAAATGCCGTACAAAACCTGCCTCGGCTGGGAAATCGATAGCGGTAACTACCACATGTCTCTGCAGAAGGTTCTCGATGCCGTTGACTACGACGGCTTGCGTCGAGAGCAGGAAGAGAAGCGCGCCAAGGGCGAGCTGATGGGTATTGGTTTGGTTACCTTCACCGAGATCGTCGGCGCGGGGCCAAGTCGAAACTGTGACATTCTTGGTATCGGCATGTTTGATAGCGCCGAGATTCGAGTGCATCCAACCGGTAGTGCTATTGCTCGAATGGGTACCATTACACAGGGGCAGGGTCACCAAACTACCTATGCGCAGATCATCGCGACCGAGCTGGGTTTGCCATCTGAAGAGATTCAGATCGAGGAGGGAGATACGGATACCGCTCCATATGGACTGGGTACCTACGGATCTCGCTCGACCCCAGTAGCCGGTGCTGCGACTGCGGTGGCTGCTCGCAAGATCAAGGCCAAAGCTCAGAAGATTGCCGCTCATCTGCTTGAAGTCAGTGAGGATGATCTTGAGTGGGAAGTCGATCGCTTTAAGGTGAAAGGCAATCCGGGTCAAGAGAAGACCATGAAAGAGATTGCTTGGGCGGCCTACAACAATGTGCCAGAAGGGATGGAGCCTGGGCTTGAAGCCGTGGACTACTATGATCCACCAAACTTCACCTACCCATACGGAATCTACCTCTGTGTCGTTGATATCGATAAGCAGACAGGTGAGACCAGCGTACGTCGTTTCTACGCGCTAGATGACTGTGGTACGCGAATCAATCCGATGATTATTGACGGGCAGATCCATGGCGGTCTTAACGAAGGTTTCGCGGTCGCTATGGGGCAAGAGATGCCTTATGACGAGCAGGGTAACTTGCTGGGTAATACATTGATGGATTACTTCGTACCAACCTTTGTTGAAACGCCGAAGTGGGAAACAGACTTCACAGTTACACCTTCGCCACATCACCCGCTGGGTGCCAAGGGTGTAGCTGAGTCACCACATGTAGGTTCGATTCCAACCTTCACATCGGCGATAGTTGATGCTTTTGCCCACCTAGGGGTAACGCATCTTAATATGCCGCACACGGCTCCACGTTTGTGGAAAACCATTCAAGAGCTTGGCGTCAAGTAGCTAAGACGGCCGACCTCCTTAACGGAGGTCGGCCTTTTTCTGGAGTATAAAAATGCAAGTTGATTTAGATAAAACCTTCGAACTACCCGGCTCAGCAAATCAGGGTTGGACTTTTCTGCAGGATATACCGGGTGTTGCAAGCTGTATGCCCGGTGCTGAGATAACTGAGCAAGTTGATCAAAGCAACTATAAAGGGAGCGTAAAAGCGAAGGTGGGTCCGGCCACAATGGCGTTTGCCGGTAACATTGAAATCAAATCGATTGATACTGAAAAGCGTGAACTCCACATGGTGGGCAAAGGCCAAGACTCTAAAGGCACCTCGTCGGCTACCATGGATCTCACGGCTTGGGTTATCGAAGAGGACGGTAAGGCTATTTTAAAAGGGAAGGCGTCTGTCACAGTAACGGGTAAAGCTGCGAGCCTAGGCGGACGAATGATGACCCAGGTGGCTGATCAAATCCTTAATCAGTTTGGTAAAAACTTCTGTAACAACGTTGCGGCCATGGGTGAAGACGAAGCTGCTGTTCAGGCGCGTGAAGAGCTAGCGGAGCAGCCGAAAGAGTTGAATGGTTTCGCATTTGCCTGGTCTGTATTTGTCGGATGGCTGCGAAGCATTTTTGGCGGCAAAGCGAGTAGTTAAGCATGTCCCAAAAGGATATCGCCGATTTCCGTACAGGCCTGCTCAAGGCCGGTTATGTGGCTGATGCTGAGCTTGGTTCAGCGCTCTGGTTGGTAACCCGGCTAGAGCGTCCTCTGCTACTGGAGGGCGACGCTGGCGTCGGTAAGACCGAGATAGCGAAAGCGCTGGCCAAGGTGCTGGATACTAAACTCATTCGACTCCAGTGTTACGAGGGGCTCGATGTTAGCTCGGCTGTCTATGAGTGGAACTACCAGCACCAGCTTCTCGCGATTAGGAGTCAAGAGGCTGGAGCTGAAGCCAGCGCGATATTTGATCCTAAGTATCTGCTTGAGAGGCCTTTGCTTGCTGCTATACGTTCTGATGCGGCGCCTGTTCTCTTGATCGATGAGATTGATCGGGCCGACGAGGAGTTTGAGGCATTCCTGCTTGAGGTACTGTCCGACTTTCAAGTCAGTATTCCTGAGCTTGGTACGCTGGAAGCGAAGAGTCGGCCGCGGGTGATTCTGACCTCAAATGGGACGCGACAGTTGAGCGACGCGCTACGTCGCCGTTGTTTGTATCATTACGTTGACTACCCTAGTTTTGATAAAGAGTTGCAAATCTTACGCACCCGATTACCCCATCTTAGCGTGGCGCTGGCGCGTCAGATCGTCGGCTTTGTCCAAGATCTGCGTAAAGTGGATCTGGTTAAGCGCCCCGGCATTGCCGAGACACTTGACTGGGCTGCGGCGCTACTGCAGTTCGGATTGGATAAGTTGGATCAAGATCCCGAGGTTTTACGTGCAACGCTGGTCTGTCTTCTGAAGACGCGCGAGGACACAGAGCGGTTGGAGGAAGTTGAGCTAGACCGCTTGGTGGCGCGTGCTGTATGAGTTCTGATCTGCAACTCACCCGTCCTGAGGTAGTTGATACGCTAACCCAGCGTCTGCTCCAGTTTGTCCACCTCGCGCGCGACAATGGATACCGAGTGGGAGTATCCGAGCAACTGTTGGTGCAACAATCGATCGCTTTAATCGATCCCTTCTGTGAGCGCCAGTTGCGTTCATTACTGCGCTTGATCCTTTGCAGCGAAAAACGCGATTGGCATCGATTCGATGAGTTGTTTAATAGTTTCTGGCATGGCGAGCGTTCGCGCCGCCAGCTTAAAACTGCCGGTACAAAAGGAAGCGCCTTGCAGCTGCAAACGGCGGCCGATAGTCACTCAAAGCGCAATGCTTCAAGTGCCACCCAGGGTGATGCCAATCAGGGAGAGGGTGAAGCGGAAGGTGCCGGCCAAGGCTATAAAGAGGGCGCAAGTCGCTCAAGCTCCATCGAAAAGGTGGACTTCGGAAGCATCACTGACCCAGAGGAGATGCGCCGCATGGAGATTCTAATTGAGAGGCTGGCGCTCAATATGCGCCGTCGTTTGAGTCGACGCAAGCAGACAAGCAAAAGGCATGGTAGCGTAGATTTAAGAAGAACGATGCGTCGATCGCTCTCCACCGGGGGCGAGCCTCTTGCTCTACTCCGTCGTGAAGCGCGTCGGCGTCAGCCCCGAATGTTGTTGATTTTAGATGTCAGTCGTTCCATGTCCATGTATAGCTTTTTAATGTTGCGTTTTGCTCGGGGAATCGCACGAATCTTTCGTGATGTAGCCGTCTTTGCGTTTCATACTCACATCGTCCCGATTACGGATGCGCTGCGCCAAACCAGTCTGGCGCGAGTTCGTAACTCGCTCAACATGCTTGGCTCAGGTTGGTCGGGCGGTACCCGAATTGGTGAATCGTTAAATGAATTTATTCAACGTTATGGCAGTTGGATGAACAGTCGTACGCTCACCTGTATTTTGAGTGATGGATACGATACTGGAGATCTGGCACAGCTTGAGACTGCTTTGGCAGATATAAAACAACGTGGCCGTAATTTGCTCTGGATAAATCCTTTGTGGCAGCGTGAGGGCTACAGTCCAGAGGCCAAGGGTATGCAGGTTGCTATGAGATTTGCTGATCAGGTCGCTGGTGCGCATAACCTGGAGACTTTGCGGAGTCTGGAACCGTATTTTACCCGTCTTGCCTAGGAGCGAACGGGAGGGAGAGTCAATGTTAAGTAAAGCGCTAGAAAATCGAGCAAAACAGTTGACAGAGCAGGGTGAAAGGCTCGCCGTTGCAACCGTCGTAAGAGTGGAGTCGCCGACCTCCTCTAAACCTGGTGCGCGGGCCCTCATAACCTCGGGTGGAGAGATACACGGTTGGATTGGCGGCGGATGCGCTCAGCCTGCTGTTATTAGAGCCGCCCAGCGAGTTCTCAGCGCCGGCACCCCAGAGCTCGTAAGGGTAACTCCAGAGGCAGATAAAGTGATCGAAATGGGACTGACGGCGCACAAATCCTCCTGCAAGAGCGGCGGAGTGCTGGACATCTTCATAGAGCCACTTGTGAAACGGCACTCA
>JABXHP010000234.1 GCA_013373575.1 Oceanospirillaceae bacterium
AGCCACCGTCACATAGGCCGGTAGCGTTGGCATTCCCATACCTAGAATGACACAACCCACCGCCGCAACCAGCAGCGAGATCATCAGCGAGTCAGTGAGCACTGAGTTGAGCAGCACACCAAATTTGACAGGCACACCCGTCGCAGAAAGCGCTGAGATAACAATCGATACTGCGGCGATTGCCATCAACAGCCCGGCAAAGGTTGAGCCCCCGTCTGCGAGGCACTTTACTAGGCGCAAGGGTTGCTTACGCACGTCTGGATTCACAAGACTGAGTGGGAACAGCAGCGCCAACGCGGTAATCGAAGCACCAGAAGGCGACATCCCCTTAATCAGCAACGCGACAATGATTGCCAGCGGCCCAAAAATCATCAGCAGATTAAGGTAATCCTGCTTATCAGGTACCGGCGTGTTGGCGATATCTTCCTCATTTGGCTGAATACCCAAACGCTTGGTTTCGAAGTAGATCATGGTGAACAGACTGACGTAATAGGCTATAGCCGGCACTAAGACTGCAATGATGATTGTCAGGTAGCCCACACCGGCGAAGTCTGCCATAACCAGCGCAGCCGCTCCCATGATCGGCGGCATAATCTGCCCACCGGAAGATGCCGATGCTTCAACCGCACCAGCAAAACTCTTAGTAAAGCCGCGACGTTTGATCATAGGGATAGTGACAACACCGGTACCCACAACGTTCGCGACGGCACTGCCGGACACGGTACCAAAGAGGCTTGAAGAGATCACCGCTGCATAAGCAGGTCCACCGGCGGTGCGACGCATCCAATAGAAGGCGATACGAATCATCGACTCACCGGCGCCCACACCCTCGAGGACAGCACCTAGAATGATGAATGGAAATACCGTAGTGATAACAATGGAGAAGGTACTACCCATAATGCCGGTATCGAGGCTAAACAGCAGGTTCTGCGCCAGCATCTCCTCTACGCCGCTGTTGACCGTGCGCAGCGGCCCCGGCCAGAGGTGCCCCGTCCACATGTAGGCGACTCCGATGATACCGAGAATGGCAACTGGAAGCCCCCAGATTCGCCAGCAGAAGTAGAGCGCACTGGCTGCCGCAATCACTGCGACCCACATATCATAGGTGCCAAAAAGGAACATTGCGTCGTCTATGTCACGCGCAACAAAATAGAACTCGTAGCTTCCCCAGAAGAGACCCGCGGTAGCCAAAACACCCAGAAGCAAAATCCACCAGGGGTTCTGTTCGTCCGCCCCCGCCATATTGACCAGCACAAGCGCTACACAGAGCGCAAAGAAGGTGGGACGGAACCAGTGCATCGGGAAGGGGCCAAGACGAAAATCACCGATCGCGGGGAGAACATTTGAGAGCCCGTATAGAGCCACACTAATACCCAACGCGAAGGCGAGCCACTTCTGCAGATTAGCTACGAATGAAGTATTCATAATAGAGTCTCGAATAAGACGGGGCCGAACCCGGCCCCGCTTTAGTCACTGTTTGTAACTGAGCAATGAGGTGTAACCTATTTAGATGCGAAGTGAGTTACTTTAGGTTGTCGGGTACTGTGAAGCCGCTCTCTTCGAAGTACTTGATCGCACCTGGGTGCAGCGGTGCAGTCACCCCAGTGAATGGGCTGTACAGTGCCAAGTGGTTAAGCAGGCGGTTATCTTTACCCATCTGCTCACGTGACTCCATGTACACCTTAGTCATTGTGTAAGCGAGATCATCAGACATGGACTCGTTCACACCCATAAACATTAGTGTTAGGAAGGATGCAGAGTCAGCGTTATTTGCCTGATCTGGGTAAGTGCCCGCAGGCACGACTGACTTCTCCATACCCAAGCCTTTATTGGGCTCAGTGCCTGCTGGCACTCCTAAAATGCGGATTGGACGCTTCAGAGAGAGCTCTGCCACAACCTGAGAGCCTACCGGGAACGAACCCACGTAAACGTCAAACTGACCATCCTGGAACGCCTGTGCAGCGGCTCCCCAAGGAGCTTTGATACCTTCGTAACTATCAGCAGCGAGCCCGCCGGCTGAGGCTAGAGAGGTAATCTGAGCATTGGCTGCACCTGCCGGTGGACCGATGTAAACACGTTTGCCCGCGGCATCTGGCCAGTCGTTGATACCACTATCAGCCCAAGTGATGGCGTGGTAAGTGCTGCCTGGAAAACCATAGAGCGCGCGAACAGTTGCGGCGGCAGCAGCCCCTTTTTCAGCACCCATTTTAGCGTAAGGGCCTTTACCCGCTTTCAACGCGCTGTACGCACCCGGTGGGATGACTGCAGAATCGAGCTTGCCGGTAGAGACCTTCAGCAGAGACTTGGTTAGTGTCTGCCCCATCGCCAGCTGCACATTGACATCCGCTTTCGACAGGTAAGAGGCCATTGTCTGTGGCATAAGGCCCACTACAGACGCGGCAGTAGCAGCTTCCATTGCAATATCAGCCGCCTGAACGCCAAGCGCTGAGAGACCCATTGAAGCCGCTAATGCGGTGTTGCGAAGCGCTTTCTTAAACATTATCCAATCTCCATCGTTATTTTTTTTGATACCTCGAGTCTACCGACCTGCGTAAGAATGTGTAAAATTATATTTTAAATAACCAATTTTATATTTTTGTATGGATCCTAAGCATCTGCTCTACCTCTCAGTTGTACTTGAGAAGGGTTCGCTAACCGAGGCGGCAAAACATCTCGCGGTAACTCAACCGACACTAACGCGAATCATGGCAACCCTTGAGATGCAGGCTGGAACCACCCTGTTTAGTCGCTCGCGCTATGGGGTAAAGGGGACAGATATGGGAGAGGCATTAGCGCGCGAAGGACGCGCTATTCAACAGAACGTTGAGATTGCCCAAGCAACCGCATCCCGACACCGTATCGGTATGGATCGCGAGATCAATATAGGTATCGGACCGTTATTGGCAGCCACCCTAATGCCAGCTGCAATGGATGACCTCATGCATGAGCATCCGCGCCAGTCGATGTCGGTATCGGTCTACAGCCCAACAGCACTCATAGACCAACTATTGGACCGCAAGCTGGATTTTATGATTGCACCAGCGCCCGCTGAACGCATGCTATCCGGCACAACTCGTAGACTACTGAGCGAGGACACCCTTGGCATCTACGCTGGCAGATCACACCCACTGTCCCAGAAACAGAATCTAAAACTAGAGGATTTTGCCGACGCAGACTGGGTCTCGCTGGGTCACGCCAACCCATTTGAACGTCAAGTTATGGAGCTGCTGACAACCGGCGGCATATCCAAAATTCGTACGCAGTTGGTGTTCCGTAATGACGGCTCCATGCTGATCGACCTATTGGCGCGCGGTAATCATCTTGCGGTGCTACCTGATCTACCCATGCGAGCAGCGCATGAGCCGGAACGCTTTGTTCGCCTTGACTTCAACGCTGACCAGACCACCAACCGCAACCTCTACTTCTGGGTTCGAGATGAGATGGCTGAGACCTCGTTCGCTGAGAGCTTCTACCAGCTCATAAAGAGCCACTTCAGTCGCTACCAGAGTTGAGCGCAACTCAGTTGGGCTTAGCTAGTAAGGCCGGTGAAGGTTCCATTTCCACGTTTGGTGTAGTGACGGCAGTGCGCTTCGCTATACTGGTATCCGGCAGTAGCTGGGGCTCTGCGCTCGGCTGCCCCCAGTGGAACCCCTGGCCATAATCAATACCAATCTCCTGCAGCAGTGCTACCACTTCGGCATCCTCAATAAACTCCGCCACAGTAAATTTACCCAAGGATTTGGCAATTTGATGAATAGCTCGAACCATCGCCTCATCCGACCTATCGCGCAGGATGTGGGTAACGAAACTGCCGTCGATCTTCACAAACTCGACCGGTAGCTTCTTCAAATAGCGGAAGGAGCTAAAACCGGCACCAAAGTCATCCAGGGAGATCAGGCAACCCAGCTTACGTAGGTTAGTAACAAATTCAACGGCGGTATCGAAATTCTCGATCGCTGCAGTCTCAGTGATCTCAAAAATCAGGCTGTTTTTGGGGATCTCGTAACGCTCAATAGCATCTTCTATATGATCTAACAGCGCTGAGTTCCCTACCGAGCGACCAGAGAGGTTGATGCTAAGTTTCAGCTCAATCCCTCGATCCCGATAGTCACTGACGCACTTAATCGCATGCGTGACAACCCAGATATCCAGATCCAACATCAGGCCAGTGCGCTCAGCCACCGGAATAAATTTACCCGGCGCAACGATATTGTTGGCGGAGTCGCGCATGCGCACCAACACCTCATGATAAGCTAGCTCTCCCGTTTGGAGGTCCACTAGGGGCTGGAAGTTGAGATAGAAATTATTGTGATCCAACGCCCGTCTGATCTCTGATATCAGGTTGTACTCCGTCAAATCAGTACCCGACTTCGTATCCTCTGGTGCGAAACAGTGGAGCTGATTGCCGCCGTTGCGTTTAGCAACATAACAGGCGACATCTGCCTGACGTATTGCCTCTGAGCTTGAGTAGTTACTCTCGGCGATGGTTGTCAAGCCTGCACTGAGGGTAACGTCAAAGGAGTGCTCATCCCATCGGAATATGAAACGTTTTACCAGTTGTAGAATCTGCCGGCACAGCCCATAGGCAGCCTCTTGATTGGTATCGGGCAGGATTAGAGTAAACTCATCGCCTCCGACGCGCGCAAACAGATCGGAGCTACGCAGACGGGAACGTATCAAGCGCGTTACTTCACGTAGCAGCTCATCTCCCGCTTGGTGACCTGCAGTATCATTCACCACTTTGAAAAGGTCCATATCGAAGAAGATGAGAGTGCTCGGCCTCTCCTCGCTGGTAGTCTCCAACACCTCAGCAAGTACCGTATTGAACTGGTGACGGTTGGCGACCCCCGTCAAGAGATCGTGTTCGGCAAGGAACTTCAGCCGACTTCGGGTTTTATGGACTTCAGAGATATCTCTAAACACCATCACAGCACCGACTATACGGTCGAATGTACTGCGTATGGGAGAGGCGCTGACGCTAATAACATGCTCGCTTTTGGACTTGTGGAATAGCGCTCTGGCTTCATGCAGCAGAACAGCTTCGCCCGATTTTATACAGGCCTCGAGAGGGGTCTGTACTAAGGTTTCGTAGGAACCCTCAATAAGCCCAAAGAGTTCGGATACATGCATCTGCAACGCCTTTTCCGGTTGCACACCTGCTATCGCAGCTGCAGCATCATTGCAGACCTCAATAAATCCAAGCCTATCGGTTGTGATAACGGCATCAGCGATGCTCTGTAGAGTGATCATCGAGCGCTGATGCTCGTACTCTATCACCCGCTTACTCTCCATCAACCGAATTAGCGTCTGTTTATTGTTCTCAAGCTCTCTATTTAATAGCGAGAACTGGCCGGAAAAATCGCTTGTACGCGTACAGTGCATCGCAATTAGAGAGATGCCAATATCGGCGTCATCAACCTCAAAGCGCGACAGCGAAGTACGCAAATCTATGTGCTTCGAATTTACCTGCCAATCAAGTTTCGCATAGGTGGGAATAGAGCTTCGTGCACCCTGACGTAAGGGCGCGCTAAGGTCTGTCTCTTCGGTATCAAGAAACTCCTCCAGTTGATGCCCCTCAATCTGAGAAGCTGAGAGGTTAAACGCGCGCAGAGCAGCTCGATTGGCTGCAAATATACACCCACGGGTATCCACCAGAAGGAATATCTCGGGAATCGTATTGATTAGGCGCTTTATCGTTCGCTTTGCCATGCCTAGCCTAGCCTGCAAAATATTCGACGCCAATACTGTCATCATCAGTATCCGTCCGCTGCAGATAAACAACGACAGAACAGCAGCCATCCCCTGCTGCAATTGTCTTCTCCAGCACAACTCTTGCGTAGCCGTTATTCTCCGCAGAAATGGTGCCAAACACTGTTGATGTCATCATACAGAGGGATTTTCGACCGAGTACTCGATCACCAAAGGGGCAACGGGTGTTAGACAGAACGATCTTCTCGGCATCTAAAGAGACCAGCTTGAAGTCACCCTCAATTCTCGCCTTGAGATCAACCAGCACACTCGCGAGCGTCTCAACGGGCAGTTTGTCGAGCTGCAATGCATCGCGGTATTCCCGATTCATCCAGTCACCGATCTTTTGACCTACGATACTGATGTACCCCGAAGCCTCTTCAAGCCCCACCAACTCCTCTAGAGTACCCGAGAGTTCACGGAGTAAGTTTCGCAGAAAAATATCACGTTCAAGCTCTAGGGGTAGCCCCTGTACTCTCGTTAACTCATTCATTGAGACACCTTAGTTGATGTGCGACCGTTACAAACAAGCGTAGTCAAGCTAAGGAAGCGTTGCCAAACAGAGTGAGCCAGAAGATACTGCTTTTTTTTCATAGAGGTATTTTTCATGTCATCTATTAGTGACAATAAGGTCGTTCAGTTCTTTTATACACTCACCGAAGCCGATGGCACGCTTAGCGAAAGTAACCGGGGCGAGGAACCTATGGCCTACCTGCACGGTCACGGCGGTATGATTCCGGCGATAGAAACGGCTCTCGAAGGCAAAGCTGCCGGTGATAGCCTCGAGCTGACGCTCTCTCCCGATCAAGCCTACGGCGAGCGCCAAGAGGGACAGCAGCTACGTGTACCGATGAAGCATCTGCAAGGCCTTCCCAAAGGCTCGCGCGCATGGAAGCCCGGCATGATCGCTGTCGTTCAAACCGAACAGGGCATGCGTCAGGTCACCGTGGTAAAGCCGGGGCTAAAAATGGTCACTGTAGACACCAACCACCCCCTAGCCGGTAAGACACTAAACTACAGCATCGAGGTGGTGAGTGTTCGAGATGCAACAGATGAAGAGATCGCCCATGGCCACGCCCACGGTGTAGGCGGTCACCACCACTAACACTGTTTAGGATTAGGCATGAACCATATCACCGAGCTTAAGATCGAGGATCTAATTCAAGGCAGCGGCACGGCAGTTAAGAAAGGTGGCGCACTGGTAACCGCACACTACCGCGGCTATTTAACAGATGGCCGCGAGTTCGACTCCTCGTATGAGCGCGGAGAGCCCTTCCAAGTGGTGTTAAGTCGCAACAGGGGCGGATGATTCTGCAGGAGGCCTACTCGCATAGGCTGACAGTGCCTCCCTACGGGACTGCACTGTCATCTATTATTGTAAAACTACACAGTTACGCCCAGAGTCCTTAGCCTTATACAGGGCTTCGTCAGCGCGTATCTCCATCTCACTGATGGACTCACCTTCGCAATATAAGCTGCCCAGCGAGGACTAATGAGTCGATGGCACTGCTGGCCGAATGACCACCTGATTACGCCCCTGGGCCTTCGCCTGATAGAGGGCTTTATCAACCATCCCTAAAAGATCACTTATTTCATAAGGGGGTGAGCCCGCAACATATATCCCCAAACTAAGGGTAACAATGCCCTCGTTGCTGTTCGGGTGTTCTAAACCTAGCTCGCGAACGGCGTTTAACATTCTCTCGGCTAAAGCGGCAAGCTGAGTTGAATCTGTCACCTCAGTCACAACAACAAACTCCTCCCCACCGAAGCGGAACTGCTTATCATCAGCTCGGAGTACGCTCTGTATAGCCCTTGTTACTTTTATAAGCGCTTGGTCACCGTGTACGTGTCCAAACGTATCGTTGTAGCTTTTGAAATGGTCGATATCGTACATTAGCAGAGATATCGGGCGTTTTGGCTGACCATTCCCCCCTAAGTACATGTCCAGGTACTGGTTTAGCGAGCCTCTGTTGAGCGTTCCAGTTAAAGAGTCGGTCAAAGCCCGTTCCTCCCAGGCTTGCCGCTCCGCTAGGGCGAGCTGGATCTTACGTCGGTGATTGATTTGAAGTAGCCAGAGAAAAAGTGCAACAGAGTAGCTGACGATGATAATTAGAGTTGAGAACGTGCGACCATCTTCACTTCTCTCAAGGAGTTCGGTTGCAAGTATGCGCTTATCCGACTGTTTAGAGGCGGCTACAATTTGCTGACAATCAAGGACGCGAAAAAGAGGGCCAATTATTTCACTGTTTGGTAATTCCCTCGTTAGCAACGCTTCGCGAGCACTATCTATTGTTTCAAGACTCTCGGGTACACAATTAAAGCGCGTAGTGTATTCACCCAAGTTCAAAAACGCATAGGCAAGATCGAGCTCTTCAGGTGGGCTCTCTAGGGGAGCATCGCTATTTGCGATCTTATCCATCGCCATAACTAGGTAGCGCCGCGACCGCTCTACTAATAGCTCGTCGTAGATCCCTCGTTGCGTATCGAAATAGCCCCGAATATCATCATTTGCTCGCTGATTATAGGTATATATCAGAGCTATCGCGGCAGCAAAAGTGAGTATCGCCAGACCGATAAAACTATAGTTTTCGAGGCGCTCAAAGTGAGCTTTAATCAACGGCTTCGATTCTTTCAATCATCCAAATCCAATCATCAAACAGAGACATATTCTTCGGGTCTCTACGACCAATATCGGTCTGAATAAGTCGCAGCGGTCCGTGAGTACGCAGTTCAAGGGGTTGCCCATCCTCGTGAGTCACCAACATCCAGCCCCGTCCCTCGATGTCGTTCAAACTCACTTGATACCCATCAACTGCGGTAATTTTAACCTGGCTTACGTTGCGCCCTAGATTAGCCTGCAAGAAGGCTTCGAAGTCGTGTCCCCTGAACTCCACGATGCGCTTACGAAACGGCGCAAATGCAGTGTGAGACTCTGTTGCACTCGCGACCAGAGCCTCAACATC
>JABXHP010000367.1 GCA_013373575.1 Oceanospirillaceae bacterium
GCTATCTTCAGATTTGTCGACGATGTTGAATTTGTACAAATGGGCGATGCCGATATTGTGCACCTACGCTCCGCATCCAGACTGGGCTACAGTGACCTTGGTGTAAATCGCAAACGGATTGAAGAGCTCCGAGAGCGCCTAGAGCGGTGATCGAACACCGCATCGCTGAAGGCAATAACTAGTGACGTGTAAGCGATAGGTTTACTCGTTCTACGTGCTCTAATGTGAATACGCCTTAGCGTCTCAAAATGGACAACAACAAAGGGGCTGTCTAGACTCAAACTATAACAACAACTAGTGGACGAGGCCTCGATTGAAACCTCTCGCACACCTTCGAACGATACTATTTTCCCTATCCCTTGCTGCAGCGAGTAGTTCAGTTTACGCCAGTATGCAGCAACTCGATGAGCTTTTTAGATCTGGAAACTCAGTGGCGGCTTACAAGTTAAGCCAACAGATGCTCGCTGATTTTGAGGGTCAGCCTGAGTTTGATTTCATCTTAGGCGCCTCTTCGATTGATCAAGGCCAATATAAAGAGGGCGTTTTTGCACTGGAGCGCGCACTTCTAACAGCCCCTCAAAACCAACTGCTCAAACTTGAACTAGCACGCGGCTACTTCTACTTGGGTAATGCGATAGAAGCTCAGAGGCTCTTCGATGAGGTACTCACCAGCAGCCCTGCTCTACCGGTGCGCAAACGGATCGAAAATTATACCAATGCTATGGACGCGAAGGCTCTCAATCGAGGACCTCAGCTCAAAGGCTTTATTGAGTTTTGGATAGGCAGCGACTCCAACGTTAACTCCGGCCCCGCTGACCAACCGAGTGTAGTAACTCTAGGTCTTGGCTCGCTCGAAAGTTCTGATGCATTCTTTCAGACTGGAGCAGGAATAAAATTTGACTACGCCTACTCGAACACACGGATGGTGAACGCTCGGCTGTTGTTTGCAGATCGAAACTATGAAGATGTTGCTGGACAGGATACCGCCCAATTCAGCGCAACAATCGAGCATGGCTGGCGATCCATCAGACGCGATTATCTGGCTGGTGTTAATCTCGAACGTTACAAGCTCGGTGATATGCACTACAGAGACCTATCGGGTGTGTACCTGCAGTGGGATGAAAAGCTCAGCCAGCAATCGCTGATTCGCTCAACTCTCTCGCTTAACAATTTACGTTATCCCGACGTTACCTACCGCGACTCTGCTCAATGGATGCTTAACTCCACCTATATAAGATCACTCCCGGGGCGATGGAATCCGACCTGGTATCTTGGTGGCTTCATAGGCGCGGCCTCCCCAGAGCGCTCAACCATACTGTCTGAGGCTGAAATCCACCGTGATTTTCTGGGGCTAAATGCTGGCGTCCAGCTAAATCTTACGGAGAAGCTTAGCCTTACACCGAGTTTTATTTACCAAGAGGCGAAATTTAACGGCGAAAGTTGGCTCTATAGTAAAAAACGCGTCGATCGTTTTTACGGTCCCAGCGTACGCGCTAACTTTCAGTTAAACGATACCTGGAGCCTGGGTGTAAATCTATCTGCGGTGCGCAACAGTTCCAATATTGATCTATATAACTTCGAGCGAACTCAGTTGATGCTGGGCACACGATTTACCTTTGAGTAATGAGATTGTGATGAATACTTTGCTAAGAAACGCGTTGCTCTATCTACTCCCGATTGGATTGCTCCTGTCCTTGAGTAGCACCGTCTTTGCCGCGGCAATTGGCAGCATATTTTTGAGCTTAGGAGAGAATTACGCAGTCGCTCAAGATGGAGCACAGCGCGACCTAGAGCGAAAAGACGATATCTATCTGGCGGACACATTGGTTACCGGAAAGAACGGGCGATTACAGGTTCGCTTCATCGACGGAACTCGGCTTGCCCTGAAGCCCGCCACAGAATTTGCTGTCGCTGAGTTTGAATTTAATGAAAATGGAGAAGAAGGCTCTAAGGTTGCTTTTGAATTGCTCAAAGGAGGCATGCGCACCATAACGGGAAAAATTGGTCAGCAGAAAGGAGACCAGTATCGCGTTGACACAGTCGTCGCCACCATCGGTATCCGCGGAACTTATTATGGTGTCGAGTACACGCCCGATGGCCTCTACATTGAGACGATAGAGGGGCTGATCTTTATTAGCACTGAAGCGGATTCGTTTGAGGTTGCCGCTGGAGAGGCAGTCCTGATCAACTTAGATACTGGCGAATTCATCTACGTGCCCTTCACCGGACAAACCGCTCAAGGGCGTGTCGAACCAGGAACCTTCTCTGAGAATCGAAATTTAACTGGATCAACTGGATCAACTGGATCACGAGACAGCGCCGAGCAAAGTGAATCCAGCAGTTATTGGGAACGTTGGACCGGTGTGAATATTCAAATTGATTCGGTGAAGCAGGCCGATGGCAGCACGTTAATCACAGGCACAGCGATTATCGATCCCGTGTCCAGCTTCGTAAATCTTGCCAACAAGTCTGGAAGTTATACTTACACTTTTCAGGGCGACACCCTCAATCGTCCGATTGAAACCATAAGCGGAACAACCACTCTGTTCGATTTTCAAACCACTACAGACATGACCGTAAATTGGGGTACCAGTTCAATCAGCGGACTAAACATCAATTTGAACAGTGTTAACTCCGGCTCTTACTCGCTGAGCGGCAGCGCTGGATCACTGGATAGCGTGTTAAACGGGCAAGCCATCTCTATTTCAGGAGGTGGCGGTTTTTCAGAGGGTACCAGCTTCAGCGGGAGCGCCGATATCAAGTTTATTGGCAGTAACGCAGATGCTGTCGGTCTAAGTTTCGAAGCGTCCGATTCTAGCTCCACTACCAGCGTCAAAGGCGCTGCTATTCTCAAGTAGTTTAGCGGGTTGACAGAGCGATGAAATCCTCTTGGTCCCGAGTAGTTCTGGGCGCAGTGATCAGTGCCGTGCTAATCAGTCTGGTACTGAGCGATCGCTTTACGGGGCTCGCCAAACGCTTCGAATATGACCTCTATGATTTACGCATTAACAGTTTTACCACGCTCGAGCCTGACCCTCGAATCGTAATCGTCGATATTGATGAAAGAAGTCTAGGAGAAATCGGTCGCTGGCCCTGGTCAAGAGCGGTTGTATCCGATCTTCTGGATCAACTATTCGATCGTTACGAAGCGGTATTAGTCGGTTTCGATATCGTCTTCTCAGAGTCTGATACGCGTGTTGAGCTTGATGCCGTACAGAGGGAGATCAACCAACGTCTCACCTCAGGGGACCCCCTATCTGCAGAATCAATAATCGAGGCGCTCAATCCTGATTCGCGACTATCCGATGCTCTGCAGGATAGGCTAGTCGTACTCGGATATCTGTTCGATAACACGCTAAACGCCATTGAGCGAGGTTCGCCTGGCGCTCCGGTGATTGCCGACAAAACTCCACTGAGCGGTATCTCAATACCCGAGTCAAACGGAGTCATAAGTTCGACAGAGGAATTACGACAGCATGTGATTTGGAGCGGTTTTTTTGATAATCCACGTGTCGATTCCGATGGTGTATACAGACGGGTTCCATTGTTGCAACGATACCGTGACGACTACTACCCCTCACTACCCTTAGCCATGATGTTGTCGTTACTGGGTGAGTCCTTCGTAGAACCCATTATCGTGACGGATAGTACTAAACAATTTCGCTCGCTCAGCGGTATCAGTTTAGCTAGCAGCATAATTCCGACCGATGAACAGGGGTCTATATTAGTGCCCTATCGCGGTCCCCAATCAAGTTTTCAGTATGTTTCAGCAGCACAAGTGCTACGAGGAACAGCAGACCCAACACTACTGAATGGTGCCATTGTTCTGATTGGCACGAGTGCGGCTGGACTCTTTGATCTGCGTGTTACACCCTTCAGCTCAAGCTACCCGGGTGTCGAAATACACGCCAACATACTGTCCGCGCTTTTGGACGAACGCTATTTGCACCAGCCGGACTACACAGCAGGTTTCGAGCTGGTGCAACTAACACTTACAGCAGTGATACTGTCGCTGCTGATCCCTTTCACTTCGGTAGTCACCTCCTTATTTGGCACGCTACTCTGGTTTAGTCTGTTGGTGGGCTTCAACTACTACGCATGGACCGAGCTCAACTGGGTTGTCCCGCTGGGCTATACCCTCATTCTAATGATGGTACTTTATCTCTGCCTCCAGGTTGCTGGGTACTTCACTGAAGCTCGGCGCACAGCAAAATTGACGAGCCAGTTCGGTCGGTACATTCCGCCCGAAGTTGTGCAGCAACTGTCAAAAACCGATAGCGAGGTTCAAATGAGTGGCGAAAGCCGCGAGCTCACTATCTTTTTCTCTGACTTGCGAGGTTTTACCTCAATATCTGAGGGTCTCACGCCTCAACAAATTACACGGTTGATGAATATTTACCTTACTGAAATGACATCGGTTATTCATCAGTACCGCGGCACCATAGATAAGTACATCGGTGATGCGATTATGGCCTTTTGGGGAGCGCCCCTAGCAGAGACGAATCATGCAGATCTTGGGCTCGAAGCCGCCTTGGTGATGCAACAACGTATAGCTAAGGTTAATGAGCAACTACTCAATGAGGGTTTACCCACTGTTTCGGTTGGTATGGGTCTCAATACCGGCGTAGCCAATGTTGGTAATATGGGATCGAGCTTTCGCACAACCTATACCGCGATGGGTGATGCAGTTAATATTGCCTCCCGTTTGGAAGGGCTCACCAAATACTACGGCTGCTCTATTGTGGTCAGTGAGTATGTTGTCGAGCAAACCAAGGGGCAGGCGTTCAGGAGCCTAGATCTGGTCAGAGTTAAAGGTAAGCAGGAGGCAATTGAGATTTTCGAGCCTTTCGGAGCCGAGACTGCACTTAGCACGGTGCAACGTGATCTTTTACAGCTCAACGACTCTGCTTTAGCAGACTATCGCGCTGGTCAATTCAGTGAAGCAGAGTTACATTTTCAGCGGATTCTTTACCAGACGCCTGAGGACCCTATCTCGAAAATCTACTTGGAGCGCATCAAGAGCGCACGTATCAACCCTACTCACGAGTGGTCGCCAATTCACTCCCACAGTTCGAAATAGAGTTGTCGATAAACGATTATTCGCTTGCAAACCTTCCTTAGCGAGAGCCCAGTCTTTTCAACAACTCTTCGAGCGACTTCCAAAACACAGACCAAAACGAACTTGAGAGGCCAACTCACTACGGTTCCAGAAAGTTACGGCGAGACAAAGAACAGAAATCGATGGCTTCGCTGGCTTTAACCACTGTTCGCTGTCCAACAGTTTGATATCGAAGAGAGCGGCTAATCTCTCGCGTTTGTTGAATCCGCTCGATGACAAAGCCTAGCGGATGCATAGCATGCTAGAGATATTTATTGATGGCGAGAAAACCTAGCCAACTGCCACACTCGGTGGCTGGTAGCCCTGTGATAATCTCTCTAACTGTACACTGTGTTCCGATGGAGATTCGTTGGCGCAAAGTTTGACGCGCACGCGTTTCAACCTAGCGAAAACGAAAGGGTTCAAGTGGTGGGAAATAATTGGCTAACTTCTTCGGAGTTGGCCGTG
Source organism: Oceanospirillaceae bacterium (assembly GCA_013373575.1). Taxonomy (GTDB): domain Bacteria; phylum Pseudomonadota; class Gammaproteobacteria; order Pseudomonadales; family Balneatricaceae; genus Marinobacterium_E. The sequence continues at coordinate 5,567 of JABXHP010000367.1, forward strand.
CGATCAGAGGGAGAGCTCATCGATGTTGAGGCGTGGTTTGGTGCGCTGAAGAAGTTCAACTTGCCTGCGGTGACTAAGCACTCAGGTCTCACTCAGGTCTGGGCACCCTCTTCCCAGGGGACTTAGAAAAAAGTGGGTATCAGACTTATCCGAGCCGTGTATTGTCTCGAAATGCAAAGCCTAAGCTCTTTAAGGCCAGGAGTAAAAGTCGCTCCAAGTCGCTGGATAAATTAGATACTCGCTTAAAGTTCCTCAGCGCTTCCACTCAGGTGGGTTGTAGACCATTTTAATATCGTTTACCAAAGCCAGTGCCGACCACTCTTCTAACGGAAAACGAATACCACCCTGCTCCTCGCCATATTTCCGCTTCATTTGCGCCTCGATATCCGTATTGAGGTCGAATACCCCAATACCCTGCATACCCCAACCACC
>JABXHP010000311.1 GCA_013373575.1 Oceanospirillaceae bacterium
ACTAGGCAACACTTTCGAGTATCAGGAGATATTGCTACTTGGAAAGACCCGAGTTTTCTAGGTATGTTTTGCTTAGATATTGACGGTAGGTTTTCGCCTTGTTTCGGTCCGGCAAGAGCCTTTCCCGCAGTTATAGTGAACGCCTGCAAAGGGCAAATCCTCGTAACTGGATGTGGCTAGACTGACCCGCTGTTATGCAGACCAGCCGGTAGCCCGCATAAGCGGTCCTTCATTACATTCTTCGGTCTTCGGCAGATATAGTTTTGATAGCGGACTAATCTACCTTCCTATACCCCACCTCTATTGGCGAAGATTGTATCCGTTCATGCCTAAGCAACAGCGAAGTCTATTCGTTCTACTTCAGCTAAATTGATGTTTTGCTTAGCTTGCCAAAGATCGTAATTGTCTTGCATCGCAAGCCAGCTTTCTGGGGTGCGTCCTAAAGTTTTGGATAACCTCAAGGCCATATCTGGTGTAATGGAGCTGCGACATTTCAGAACTCGGTTGAGGGTAGAGGCCGATACGCTGAGCTTCTTGGCAACATAACGACAGCTATATCCGAATGGTTCCATATAGACATCGGCAATAAATTCTCCCGGATGCGGAGGGTTGTGCATACTCATTAGTGATAGTCCTCGTAATCTAGTAAGAAGGCATTTCCGTCTATAAACTCAAAAGTTACACGCCAATTCCCACTCACCGATATTGACCAAACTCCATCGCGGCTCCCCTTCAAAGAGTGCAAGCGAAACCCTGGTAGATTTAAATCCTCAATGACCTGTGCCGTGTCCAACGCGGCTAACTGAATTCTTAGTCTCCGAGAGTGGTTAGCCTGAATGCCTGCAGTACTTCCTGTTTCAAAGAAACGTCTGAGATCTTTGTGTTTAAAAGACTTTATCATCATGGGAGTGTAGCGTGTTGCGCAACGCTGATCAACCTGCGTTAAGTTGCATATGATTGAACGTCAGTTTAGTTGATCATGGACTACAGAGAAGGAAATCAGGATGCGCCTCCGTAGCGATCGACGGTCATGACCAACGGATTTGCTCCCGCATGACTGGACGCTGCTTGGTTGGAGAAAATCAAATTGAAATTGGCTTTAAAAAGGTATAATTTCTATACCAATGAATAGTTTTGAATACGATTTGCTAAAAAGTGCCTCCAACTTACAAAAGCACGGTATCGATTTCGAGGAGGCGCAAAGGCTGTGGCAAGACCCGTTTTTGATAGAAGTTAGCGCTCGATCGTCAGATGAGCAACGAAGCCTTGTCATTGGCTTGATAGATCGGAGGCATTGGTCTGCTGTAATAACTTACCGGGACGATAACATACGAATTATTTCTGTTCGTCGGGCCCGAGAAACTGAGGTAGCACTTTATGAGAGCTAGAGAATTTGACGAGAAGTTTGATGAAAACGAATCAGAGATTATTGGGGACTTAGATTTAACATCTTTGAGACGCCCGAATCAAACTCAAAAGAGAGTCAACGTCGACTTTCCTACTTGGATGATTGACTCCCTCGATCGCGAGGCTTCTCGCTTAGGCGTCACCCGTCAGTCGATAATAAAAGTATGGCTTGCAGAGCGCCTCGAGAAGTCTGGTCTTCAGACAGTTAACTCTTCAAATGATTAGTGTTGGAAAAGGTAAACCTACTCCTTCAAGTAAACCGGGGCTTTTTCTTTAGATAGCGTCTGCATTTCTCAATAGGAGATTTGCCCGCATCACGCGTCACTCGATTTGATATCGCTGACCTAAAAGTCATACGCGCGCAGCTTAATGTTTCGCAAGCTTAGTTTGCCCGAGCCCTTGGAACTACCCTCGATACTGTGAAGAGTTGAGAGGGGAGGCGCCGGAATCCGACCGTTCTGGCTGCGAAGGTTCTGGCATCAATCAAGGACGATCCGAAAATTTATGAACAACTCGCTTCTCACTAGGTGCCCACAGACAAAACTCTGAAGTACTCGTGGATCAATAAGGCGCTCCGTTGGTTGTCGCTATTATGTTTAATTTAACGGCCACAACGCACCCTAAAGTGCTGGGTAAAAACGCACTTTTCATCGACTCCTGAACGGCGGCTTTGGGCAAATTTTAGCTACAAAATTAGCTCAGTTAGTCTGTTTATTCGACAGTTGGGGCAAGTGAGACAGGTTTGCGCAAGCTTTGCATAACACGTAGAGTGACAAACGAGCTGTGGTCTAGGGATAGGGACTACAAATGTGGATTGAGTTATTTCGTTACAATTCATTTTGCATCGAATTATGCGAGCATATGTGAGGGATCATGTTCAACAGTAATACCGAAGCGCTGAGTGTCGAAGAGAGGCTGTTCAGACTAACGGGGCTTAGCGTCGCTATATCTGTTGCGCTAACAATAGTGTTTGTAATTCTGCTCAACGCTATTGGTCTTATATTCGCACCACTTGCGTTGGGTATGGCTGCGGCTCCTGGTGCTGCTTTAATTGCCTATTGTATCTACAGGTTTCCCGGTAGACAGATCATAAAATTTGTGGTCGTAGTCGTTGCTTGTCTCTTGTCGTTCTTTGCTACTTACCGAAGCGGTGTCTATCCCGCTGTTCTCAGTTTGCCCGCCATTCTGGCGGTTGTTTCGGCAGCGCCTAATAGATATCGCACACTCGCGGGTTGCGGTATTTCTGCCGCAATCGCCGCCGCACTGTTACTCCATGAGTCTTTTAGCCCTTCGGCCGAGGCGGTTCGTGCATTAATCGCATTAGCTGTTCTGCCATACCCCTCAGCGTTATTGATGAACACATCAGCTCCCATAGAAGAAGCCCGGGTGAGGGGGTTCTTGGGGCTATTGGCCCTGGGTTTCTTAGCTACGTTGTTGATAGTTATACAAGAGGGGCCCGCTGCACAAAGCGTTGTTACTCTTTTAGCTATAGCCTGTGTGCTCCCATTTGTATTGAAGTTACAACGCATACCAACAGGCGCTGGGATTATTTTTTTGATCATTGGAAGCCTAGTTGCCCTCAATAGTAGCTGGCTAGCAGGCACTACATTCGTCTCCTTGCTGCCAGCTTTTATGGTGCTTCCTTTCCTGGTTTTCGGATCAGTGGGTGGATTGGGTGGTAGTTTTGTCATGCTTTTGGCGGGGCTAATCGGGGTTAGCCAACATACAGGTGCTTTGGATTATACGCTGCTGATACGCGCGCTATTCGCCTCCTTGATCGTTTTGGTTAGCCTCTATTTCATCACCGAGATTCGCTCTGAAGGCGAAGAGCAGTCAGAGTCTCTGGCGGGTTACTTAAAGCGTTCTCGCCTGGTCATTAGCGCTACCGTGACGACTATATCGCTTGTCTCCACGGTGCTGGTTGCGCTCGTTATTAACGATGCTGCCGAACTCAAGACGATCAATGACACACATGATGAGCTCCAAAGGTTAGAAAAGTTACTGATCGACAGAGAGACAGGGCAGCGCGGTTATTTGCTTACGAACAATAAGGATTTTCTTGACCCCTACTATGCAGCTGAGGAGCCGATAGACCATCTGTTGGAACAGTTGTCCTTAAACACTGCGCCGGAGTTCGTTACGCAGCTAAGAGAGCGTATTCAAGCTCGAGACGAATACTACCAGCTTACGTTTGACCTGTTGCACTCAGGTAGTTCTGAAGAGGTTTTAGCGCTGGTATCTAATGGTGAAGGTAAACGCTATACGGACAGCCTTCGCGCTCTAATTGATGAAATGGATCTGATACTTGTAGCGACAGAGGAACGGCTAGCTCACGTGATAGTTCTGACGGCGTTGGTTATGGTTGTGGCTCTGCTGTTCTTGGTAATTTTCGCATTTATTCTGGGTCGTCGTGCACGTGACAGTTTTAGCCAGTTGGTGTTTGAGCCATTGAGTCTGCTCAACAGACAGTTAGAGCTGGTCGCCACTAATCGCGCGCTACGTATTACACCCTCAGTTACTGGGGCAACCGAGATCGGTCTGTTGACGCGCACAGCTGACCGTATGCAGAGCCAAATTAGTGATGAAGTTGAGCGCTTGAATCAGTTTATTGACGGGTTAGGTCCTGACTTTCTGGCGTTCCGCCATGATTTGGATAGGAAATTCACCTGGTTAAAGGGTAATTTTCAAGGTATCACCGGCGTTAGCATTGATGAGGCACTGGGTAAGCCATTTGCGGAGGTTGTAACCTGGGACCCAGTCTCTCTCGATCAGGCGCATGAAATGGCGAGGAGGACCTTTGCTGAACCTCAGGCCACTACCCATTTAATCCGCATACAGAGATTGACGGATAGTCGTTGGCTAACCTTGGAGCTCAGCTCCCATCCCGTTATGAATGAGTCAGGGGAGATAATCGCTATCGAGGGTATTGCGCGTGATGTCACCGAGCGTACCCTAAGGCAGAGAGAGCTTGAGCTTCAAGATTTGACACTTAACGGTGCGAAGATAGCCACTTTTGTGGTTGACGCGTTAACCGATAAATTTATTGAGGCCAACGCCGCTGCGAGTTTGCTGCTGACGGGAAGCGCGGATAAGAACGTCATTGGACGAAGCCCGTTTGAGTTCAATGCCGACCCTGCGCAGGCAACTGAGTTGAAAGAAGCCATTATCCAGTCCGATGGAGAAGCGGTAACTCGGATTATTAAGCTTAACGTGGATACGGGCGCAACGGTGTTCGTAGAGATGTCCTCAGTCCTTCGCACCGTTGACGGTGCCCCGAGAGTCTTCTCATTCGCAGTAGACCGCACAGAGAAGGTAAAAGCGGAGGCCCTGCGCGAGAAGATTGTTGAACAACTTGAGGCGGCTAGCGTAGCAACCGGTCTTGGTATATTTGAGCACAATTTTGCATCTGGCGAGGTCATCTGCAATGAACGTTTGCGCCATATTTACGGTTTGCCGGCAGACGCTCAACTTTACCTTCGCGATCTAACTACCCCCTTCCACCCCGAGGATGCGGGCCGGGTATCCGCTTATATTAAGGAACACTCTCAAACACTAGAAGGGAGTAATATTGAGTACCGTATTCTGGTTGATGGCCAAACTAAATGGTGTCGAGCTGCAACCCGCTACATTAAAAACGCGCTAGGTGAAACCGTATCGACGGTCGCTGTGTTAGACATTACCTCCGAAAAGCTGCGAGAGGCTGAGTTGCAGTCATCTTTGGCGGAACTGCGGGGGAATCGCGAAAAACAGGCGCAGATGCTCTCAATCGTTAGTCATGAGCTAAGAACGCCGCTCTCCTCTAGCCACATGATCTATGATCAGCTCAATACCGCAAACCTGGATCAATACCTTCCTGTGCTCAAAGCAAACAGTGAAAGCGTGTTGGCAATTATGGATGACCTGCGTATGGTTATTCAGCCTGATACCGTTCGTGTTAAAGAGAAGATCTCTGATAACCCTGCGCTTGTGATCGAGAGGACACTGACATCTTTGCAGAACTTGGCTGAACGGCACAGGGTTGTTACGCACACTGCGTTTGATGAGTTGGCTGCTCAAGAGTACATATTTAATACAGCCTCGCTTCGTCAGATCATTACAAACCTAGCCAAAAATGCGTTATTGCACGCTGAGGCTAGGAACCTTTGGGTTAGTGCAACCGCGACCCGGACCCCGTTTGATAAGGCAACAGCTGAGTTAACAGTCAGTGTTGAAGATGACGGCAAGGGAATATCAGAGGCCTTTCAACAGACCATGTACGAAGCCTTTAGTCGTGATGAGACGTCTAGTGATGGGACCGGCCTTGGTCTCTATATCATCAAAGAGCTGGCTGAATCACTCGATGGTGAGATCGCTTACTTCACCAGTCCGAAAGGCGGCGCTGGCTTCAAGCTTACAGTCTCACTAGCACCTGCGAGTGAACAAGCGAATTCGAACGAGCCGACCTACAGCGAAGAGCAGCTAAAACAGACCCTAGCGGGTAAAAAAGTGCTTTTTGCTGAAGACCAACTCACAATTCAACTGTTGACCAAAAACATCCTGACAAAAGCAGGTGCTGAAGTTAGCGTTGCCTCAAATGGTCAGCTAGCGCTGGCGGCGTATTCAGAGGCTAGCCCTGACATTGTAATAACCGATGTAATGATGCCTGATATGGATGGGTACCAGCTATCCGCGCAGTTACGAAAAGCGGGTTATACAGGACCAATCATAGCCGTAACAGCAGCGACGATTGGTGATGAGCGAGATCGGTTAGTGGCAGCTGGAGCGGATGTAGTAATGTCTAAGCCAATTAATATCAATAAGTTGAAACTCGCACTAGCGGATTGGGAGCAGAATAGAGAGCCAGCCTAAGGGCGGCTGGTTTAGAAATTGCGGTCAGTCTAACGGCTTGATACGCATCTAGCCCAATGTCTTCTAAGGACAAACCCTCGCAATTTGACGTGATCAAGTTAAACGGCCGCTATGCAGGTCAGCGGGTAGCCCGCAATTGCTGTTATTTGGAGAAGGCTGAGTAAAGTGACTTTTCTAAGAGTTCGTTGTCTGC
>JABXHP010000225.1 GCA_013373575.1 Oceanospirillaceae bacterium
CGGTACGAAAATGTGCATCGCATGCAGCACAAGGATGGTCATTGGGTCTATATACTCGATCGGGGACAGGTAATGGAACGTAACGAAGCGGGCGAAGTAGTGCGCTTTACAGGTACCCATACCGACGTCACCGAACTTTACAGGCTCCAAAATGATTTGGCGGAGACGGTAGAAAAATATGATGCTGTGAGCGACATAACAGGACTAGGTATATTTGAAACCAATTTTGAGACCAATAGGGTTGTTTGCAATCAACGCTTCCGAGACATATACGGGTTACCCGCGAACCCATCACTTAAACTTAGCGATCTCATAGAGCCTCTTCATCCTAAGGATTCAGAGCGCGTTTTAGCCTATATTCGGGATCATTCTCAAAATCTGCTAGGTGGTACTATCGAATACCGTATTCGGGTTGAGGGGCGAACCAAGTGGTGTCGTGCCGCGACGCGGTACATCAAAAACACGCAGGGCGAAGTAGTATCGACTGTCGCTGTGCTTGACATAACGGATGAAAAAGATCGTGAGTATGAGTTAGAGTCAGCTGTGAGTGAGCTTCGGGAGGAGCGTCAAAAAAGGCCCAAATGCTATCTGTAGTGAGTCATGAATTGAGAACGCCTCTCTCTTCGACGCACATGATATTCAATCAATTGGATCCGGCTAACCTTGATCATTACCTCCCCGTTCTGAGAGCTAACAGTGACAGCGTGCTGGCTATTATGGATGATCTACACATGGTCATACGTCCCACGGACATACAGGTAAGAGAGCAAGGATTCGATTCTCCGGCGTTGATAATCGAGCGAACGCTCGCTTCCCTATCTGAGTTAGCTAAACAGCAAAAAGTTCTAGTACACGTTTCTTTCGATGAATTGGCTGCACAGACGTTTCTAATTAATACATCAGCCCTTCGGCAGATTATTACAAATCTGACCAAAAACGCGCTGTTGCACGCTGAAGCATCGAACCTTTGGGTCAATATAACCGCTTTAGCGACAGACCGTACAGAGACTCTGCTGACGGTATGTGTAGAAGATGATGGCAAAGGGATATCTGAAGAGTTTCAGAGGGCTATGTTCGAAGCATTCAGTCGTGGTAAGACAAAAGCTGATGGAACAGGACTTGGACTTTACATTACTAAACAACTCACTCAATCACTTAACGGCGAGATTGCTTATTTCAATAGCCCCAAGGGAGGCGCCGGCTTCAAGCTAACATCTCGTTTGGCGAACGCTAGGGAACAAGTCGGTAAAAAAGATTCTGGATACAGTGAAGAGCAACTGAATCAAACGCTTTCGGGAAAGGCCAACCTCCTTGCTGAGGACCGGCTCACTATTCAGATGTTGACCAAAGGCATCCTAGCCAAGGCAGGTGCCGAAGTAACGACGGCATCAAACGGTCAGTTAGCATTATCGGTGTTCTTAGACAAGCAACCCGACATCGTGCTGACTGATGCAATGATGCCAGAAATGGACGGATACGAGTTGTCCGCACAGTTACGAACAGCAGGGTACACTGGGCCAATCATTGCGGTAACTGCGGCTACTATTGGTGACGAGCGCGATCGACTGTTAGAGGCCGGAGCCGATGTTGTATTGCCTAAACCTATAAATCTTGATGAATTAAAAATAGCGCTCGCGGATTGGGAACATAATCAGACTAAACTATGAGAGTGTCCGTGAGCTAGAAACAGTCCTGAAGGACGAAAATCCTAGAACGACAAGTTGCGCACTCATAATGGCTGTAACGTGTACGAATTTTTGAAAGTTTGAATGACAGCTATGTGCAAACCTCCATTGGTGGATTGGTTCTCGATGAACGGCTCTTTTGGGAACAAGCTAGGTGCACGCAAAAGTCAATCCGTTCTTGCTTGAGACAACTTCTCTGCGAGTTAACCGGACCTTAATCTGATCGTAGATCGGGGACGAGAGAGCAGAGCCAAGTCTGTAAGCTGGCAAGATTAACGGGCTTGGTAACGACCCGCGAAGCTCCGGCCTTTATCGCTCGGTTATTCAATTCGTTACTGTTATCTGCGCTCACAAGACAAATAGGCAGTGTCATACCCGCCAAGCGCAAGCGCTCAATTAATGTGATCCCGTCAATTCCGGGCATGATATTGTCGGTCAAAATGAGGTCAAAATTATTATCTTTCACACTCTCAAGAGCGTCGGTGCCGTTTGCAGCTTGCTCTGTTAAGCACCCTAGGGTTGAAAGCATTCGAGTTACTAGCGCACGAATTAGAGCGTCATCGTCTACAACGAGCACTCGCAGGCCGTTGAATCGAGTTGGTTCTGACGCAGCGTGATGATCCGAGAGATCGTCAACTGGCTTCTTAAATGATAGAGCGAATGAAAACGTTGATCCCTCACCCGGGGTACTTTCAATTGATAATTTTCCTCCGAATCGTTCGATTAGGTTTCGCGCAACAAATAGACCTAAACCCGTACCAGGGGCTGACGAATTTCCGCGTTGATATGGCTGGGTTAGGCGGGATATTACGTCCGGTGTCATTCCAATGCCGTCATCGACCACACTGAAGAGAAACTCGGATTGGCTGTTATCATCATTCAACACTTCTATTTTCACGATTACCCGGCTCCCACTGCTGTGGAGAATCGCGTTCTTCACGAGGTTGAGAATGATTTGATACAAACCTTTTGAGGGAAGTAAAAAGGTTTCTTGTGTGGACTGGGCAATGTGTGTTTCTAGGACTATATCGTTTCGAGCCGTCAGGCTTGTTATTGCATTGGTGATTCGCTCTAAATGCTGACTCACAGATAGTTTAGTCAGGTGTAATTCGTCCTCTACTCCCGAGAGAATATCAGATAGCTCGTTCGCAACCTGCGCGGTGTGCTCTACGGTTGCTTTGACCATCTCGCCTTTGTCGCCCATAGCCTCGTAGCCAAAATCATTGCACATCATTTGAAGCAATGTGATTGGTGATCTCAATTCGTGATTGAGGATGGACAACATAAGATGACGATCTTCAATTTTAGCCTTAAGCTGCGTACGCGCTTCTTCGAGTCGCTGATTTGACAGTATCTCATCAGAAACATCGCTCACTAAAATAAGGATCTCGTTATCGTTGTGATTTGCTGCTGTGAGCTTGTGCCATCGGTTTCGTGTGGTGCAATATTGGACAACAAGTTGGGTCTCAGGGGAGGACAGCCAGAGAGTGAGCTTGTTGTATGCCTCCTTTGGGTACAAGGACGTGAAAAAAAGAGGTTGGCGAGACTGCGTGGGGTAAAGTTTCAGTGCCTCGTCGTTTGCATCGGTTATGCGCAGAGTCTTGTTCAAGAGCAGATAGGGCACTGGTGCATTTTTGAATAGTCGACGGCTTCGCTGAGCATGGAGCGACGCGCGGCGTTCGGCGTCTTGAAGTTCTCGGTTTTGCGCATGAAGCTCCTCGTGGTAGACACTGAGTTCGTGCAGTGCGCGCTTCCGATCAAGCTCATCGAAGTGAGGACTGGTATCGGAGAGCGCTTGCTCAAGCCGCGAGACTACGGGATCCTTGCTTGCTTGCTTGCTTGCTTGCTTGCTTGCTTGCTTGCTTGCTTGCTTGCTTGCTTGCTTGCTGTGGTCCATCAGTGTGTTTCATTCTTTGCCAAAACCCTATAATTTTCGCGCAGTTAATCAGGTTTCCGTCAATGTGTAAACCAAACAAGCCTGCACTAAAATTTCGGGATAACGGCCAGCGAGCTTAATGTCCTTTATCAGACATTTACTTTAGTGTAAGTTATTGGACTACGGGGTTTTAATTTGAGTCTGAGCAGAGTCGAGAAACTTATATTACCTCCTTTCCATGGAGGCAGAGCTCCAACGATATCAAAGCTACAGATAGATGTTTTCTCGGGTTAGCTGTAACCACAAATAGTACTGATAGAATCAATCAAGTTCCGCCTCTCGCTAGATTACTAGCGGCTTAATTTTGAAGTGCTCGCGTATCAAGACTGCGCTCACTTGGCATTAGTCATTCCGTTTGGTTAAACGACCATAAAGCGCCAAAAGTGCAAGGTTAAAACTTGACTAATGAACGGCTGCTTTGGGCAAATCCTCGTAACTGGATGTGACTAGACTGACCGGCTGTTATGCAGACCAGCCAGTAGCCCTCATAAGTAGCCTTACAGCCAGTTTAATTCTCAAAGTTTGCAGCCTCTAATAAGAGACTGACAGTACTTCCTATTGCTACTAAATGTTCTAAGAATATTTCTTAGTTGGTATGAGCTTTGCTGAGTGGTTTTTATGTGCGACTGCTCGGAGGGTCAGTTTTACTGGCTTGGCTATCGCTTCTAAAGTACTTAGGTTGAGTGGAATATGATTGACGATAAGTTGGAACAGCTGCGTAGTCGAGCAGAAGCGGCTTTAGGTGAGGGCGACATTATCCAGTTTATGGAGAATGCATCGGCTAGTGATTACAAGGCCGCACTTACCGAAATGGCCATATACCAGGCTGAGTTGCTGGCACAACATGAGGATTTAGAAGAAGCTAATCAGCGCGTCACACAGAGTGCTTCCAAGCTCTCACAGCTACTCGATTTGATGGAGGACCCTTACGTTATTTTGGATCATCATCTGCGTGTCATTGATGCTAACCGAGCAGCAGAGCGTGCACTTAATTTAAAACAAGCACGGGGCTTTGATAACTACGCCGACTTTTTCGCTGCTAATGCTCGTGCGCTGATCAAGGCTTGGTTGGCTGAGTCACCAGACGATCAGACAATCGACGTGTCGGCTAAGGGCCCTGAAAAGGGTCGCTACATGCTGAAGAAACATGCGTTTCAGGATGATACGGTGCTGGTAATTGCACGCGACATAACTGAACTACAGACGCAGACCACCCTCGCCGAGCAGCTTAAACACTCGCTGCTGCGTATTGAGGAGCTTCAAAACGAGCGTGAGACGGCGTTTGCGTTTCTTGCACATGAAATGAGAACGCCCGCTTCAACTATCGCTATGTTGCTTGAGACAGATAGCAATCTACGCCAGACCGATACAGGCCATCTGATTGAGACTAATATCCACCAGGTGCTATCCCTGATGGATGATTTGAAAGTTGTCATCCGCCCCGATGCTGAAGTTTTTAAAGAGCAAAGTACGGTCGACCTAGCGGTGGTCGTAAGGGATATAGTCGCCTCCCACGCCTCGTTGTTCAACAAGCAGGGCATAAGTGTTCATGTAGATGTGTCGGAGCGTTTGAAGCGCTCCCTTAAAACCAACCTCCAAAGTGTGAAGCAGGTCGTTACCAACTTGGTAAAAAACGCAGCGCTCCACTCGGGAGGAACCGAGCTTTGGGTCAGTCTCGATTCGCTACCCTTAAAGGACAGACTCTCTGTTTTAGTTAAGGTGAGCGATAACGGAAAAGGGGTTCCAGACTCTGACAAAGCGCGCATCTTTCTGCCGTTCGAGCGCGGCGAAGGTACAACTGAGGGGACGGGAATCGGACTGGATGTTTGCAAACGCTTGGCAAAGCAGATGCATGGTAATGTGACCCTCAAGGACCGCCAGGGTGGGGGTAGCGAGTTCACCTTTTCGTTCTATGCGGAAGTAGAGCAAGTCCCCGCTGACTCTGAGCAATCTTCTGGAAAAGATATCCAGTCGCTTGATGGGTTGTCTGTGCTGTTTGTGGATGATGATGTAATGATTCGAAAGCTTTCAGCGACAATTCTTTCGAGGCTTGGTGCGCAAGTTGTCGTTGCCAGTGACGGAGAGGACGCGCTAAAGCAGCTCAAGCGGCATGAGTTTGGATTGGTGATTACGGATATCATGATGCCAAACCTAGATGGTATTGGCTTAACCAGAGCCCTGCGCGCACGTCATTTTGAAGGTACTATTCTAGGCTGTTCGGCAGCGACAGTGGGTGATGAGTTGGATAACATCCTCGCTGCAGGTGCGGATGCGGTGATGCCCAAGCCTTTGACATCTAAAGGATTGCTAACGGTGTTGTCCAACTATCCTGAGTTGTTGCCAGAATTCGAGGTTGGCACAAATTTGCGTTAAACAACTCAACTGTCAATAAAACTGCGGTAGACCGACTGATGAACATAAGAGACACCAAATGGAAAGGCGATATCCGCTCGACAGATAAGCGATCAGATCTTGATGTGAATGTCTGTAGGGCAATGCTTGATCTTAGCCCTTTGGATATATTTATCGTCGCCGAAGATGGCTCTGCGCTGTATATCAATCAGACTGCATGTGCGCGGCGCGGTATAAGCCGCCGTGCGATGCTAGAGATGAAAGTCTGGGAGTGGAATCACTTTGTAAGTTCTGCGTCGTGGACCCGCCGCTGGATCGCATTAGAAGAGAGTGAAACAGCCGAGTTTGACACGGTTCACTACGACAAACACGGGCGAGAGATACCCGTGCGTATCAATGTACAGATGGTCTCTTTTGATGGAGTGCGGGGTGCACTCTGTTACGTTCAAGATATCTCTTTGATCAAACGTATCGAAGAGGACGCGAGCCGGTTTGGGCAGGAGCTCGGATTAATCTTCAGTGGCTCAGGTATGAGCATGTGCAGTTGGAACCCGCTAACTGACGATGTGAAAATCGACTCCGCTTGGGTAAGTATGTTTGGGACCTGGGCACAAGATCAGACGATGACTTACCAGCAGTGGGAAGCGATGATTGCACAGGACGATCGTCGTGAGTGGCAATCTCGGCTTACGGCTCATCTCCTCGGTCATAGTGACGCTTTTGACATGATTGTGCGTATGTACACTGTCAGTGGCTCATGTCTTCACATTCATGCCCGAGGAAAAGTCGTCGGTCTTGACCGAGATGGGAACCCTGCGTCTATTTCTATCTTGCATGAGGATATATCTGCGCGAGTTCGCCTCGAGGCCGAGGCTAAGCAGCATGTTCAACAAATTCAACAGAATGCAGTTGAACTTGAAAAGGCGAAAAACCTAGCAGAGTCGAGTGTCGAACACCTTGAGGCCATGGCCCGAAAGCGTGATTTGCTCTACGCAACGGTCGCGCATGAGTTGCGCACCCCAATTTCTTCCTTGAGTTTGATGGCGAATGAAGATGCTCCGAACGACTGGGCCGCTCGTCAGCGTCAGGTGCAGATAATCTGTCGTGACCTTATACACACCCTCGATGACATGCGCAGGTTGGTACATCCTGAAGCTAATCGCGAAATCGGTTTTGAGCGCTTTACTATCAAGGAACTCATCCAAGCGGTCTCGACGGCTGTTTCGGCTCATACCGCCATGACTGGCGTAAGTTTTGTTATTGAAAGTCTTCTACTGGATTCTGACACTGAGCACCTCTATGTTTCCGATCTTTATCGAATCAAAATCGTTTTAGTTAATCTGATTAAAAATGCCTGCATACACTCACAAGGAACAGAAGTTCGCTTTGCGGTGGAGCAGATCTCCCGTTCTACACAGGCTGATTTTATTCGATTTAGTGTTATTGATGACGGTGTTGGTATATCTGAAACCGAAATCGAGGAGTTGTTCCAGCCGTTCAAGCGGGGAGCTTCTAAGTCTGACGGCACCGGGCTAGGTTTGCACATAGCTCAAAGTTGGATCGCTGATGTTGGCGGTCGATTAATCTATGAACCCCAGGCAAAAGGTTCGCGATTCATCGTTGAATTGGATCTTCAGTTTGCTCATGAAATAGCCAATGCACTGCCTACGGCGTCGCTTGAGTCTTCGGTTAGCAGTGCTAAGCCGATGTCTGATCTAATCGTGTTGATGGTAGAAGATGAACCGATGCTACGAATGGTTGGGCAGAAGGTTCTAGAGAAGTTATTCAAACGGGTCGATTTAGCCGCCAACGGACTTGAGGCGTTGGAGAGGGTGGAGAAGGAAGCGTATGACCTTATCCTGACTGATTATTTCATGCCGCAGATGAACGGATTGGAATTGATTAAGTCACTCAAACAGCGCGCTTACAGTGGTTTGATCGTCTGCATAACAGCTGCAACGCTGGGTAGCGAGATCGAAGATTTAGAGGCGGCAGGTGCGCATAAAGTATTTGCGAAGCCTCTCAATAAAGAGGCCCTAAAAGATTGGGTAGGTGAAAAAATGACCGCAGTAGATAAGGTAGTGGGCGAGTCAGTCAAAGCCAGTTCAGCAAATGCGGTCGACGGTACTTTGAAGATTGATCTAGCGACAGGCAATATCTCTGCAGATAGGGATTGGCGAATTCTTAACGAGGTATTGGAGTCTGATCAAGTCAATGCACAGTTATTGCAACGAACAATTTCGCCTGAGCATCTTCAAGCATTTAAAGAGTATGCTCGAGAGAGAATATCCTGCAGTGACTATGAACAATCGCGAACGATTGAGTTGGATTTGGTAACACTCAACGGACACCGGTTTAAAGGATTGGTCAGCGCGGAAAAATTGAAGGGGCAGCAAGGGGACTACATTTTTACGAGTGTGACGAAGATTAGAGCGCAATAGGAATCGTTCTACATGCTGGTTCTAATTTCTGATGATAGCCCTACAGCTCGGCTTTTACTTCGTGACGCTATATCTAACGCTGGGCATGAGGTCATAGAAGCTGAAAACGGTTGTCAAACCATTGAACGCTTTGAATCTAACCGGCATCAGATCGACCTCATAATTCTAGACGTTGTCATGCCAGACCTAAGCGGCTACGAAGTTGCTCGGCAAATTCGAGCTGATTACGCGGATTGGGTCCCTATTATATTTGTTAGCGGCAACGCTGGTGCAGATGATCTTGTCCAGGGGATCGGCGCAGGTGGCGATGATTATCTCTTCAAGCCAATC
>JABXHP010000368.1 GCA_013373575.1 Oceanospirillaceae bacterium
ACACCGAGGCGCTCAAGTTGCGACAAGAACTGTTCGATCTGCCGCTGATGTCGCTCAGGTAAACGAGCAACGCCAGAGAGTTCAGAAACGCCTTGCGCCGCACTCAGAGCCACCAACAGTAGTGGCAGATCATCACCGACACCAGCCAACTCAGTGCTCGTGCAGTCCACAGCCTGCAACTGACTTGGCAGAACACGAATGTCTGCGATTGGCTCACCGTTAGAGGAGCACTCGTTGAGCAACTCAAACCGGGCCCCCATACGTGAAAGAAGCCGTAAAAGCTGTTGGCGGGTCGGATTTACACCGGTGTGTTCGATGAGAAGTTCTGAGTTCTGTACCAGGGTACCCGCTACAACAAATGCACTCGCTAACGAGAGGTCTGCGGGAATTTGTATTTTCTGGGCATGCAGTTTCGCTTCAGCCGCTAAGCGCAGGCTTCTACCCTCTCGCTCCAACAGCACACCGAAGCCGCGCAACAGACGCTCAGTATGATCTCGCGTGGTGTTCGACTCATAGAGATCCAGCCCCACTCCGGCAGCCATAGCAGCCAGCAGCAAGCTCGCTTTCGCCTGCGCACTGGAGAACCCCGGCGCATACTCTATGGGCTTGAGGCTCTGCCCGCCCACTACTCGAACAGGCACACCGGCGTCGTTAAGCTCAATATTCGCACCCATCTCGCGCAATGGCAGCAGAACTTCAGCGAAATCCTGCAGCAGGAGCTCTGGACTTCCACTAATTTGACTGTCAAAACTCTGCGCCGCTAATAGGCCCAGCAGCATACGCAGGGAGGTGGCCGAGTTGCCAAAATAGAGGGAACCAGCAGGCGCTTGCAGCCCGTCTAAACCCACACCATACACACGCACGCGCCCTTGATGCGGGCCCTCTATAACCACGCCGAGATCACGAAACACCTGAATAGTCGCCAGGCTATCCTCACTCTCAACAAACCCCTCGATATCACTGACACCCTCAGCAATAGCCGCCAGCATTATCGCTCGATGGGATATAGAGCGGTCGCCAGGCAAGCGCAGGCGCCCTTTGAGCTCGCTCGCAGGCTGTACAATCAGAGACTCGGGATTACTGCTTGAACTGAGATAGCCAGCGCGCTCTAGGATTCGAGAGAACTGCTCTCTGGAGGAGCGAGCACGGGTAAAGATACCGGTAAGGCGCTGAGAGTCACTTTGCGCAATAGCTGTACGCAACTGTTGGAGCCCCTCAGTAAAACGGTCGATCTGCGCGAGAATCGGTTCGCGATTAGCAAAACAGACATCATGCCACATCGTCGGATCACTTGCGGCGATGCGAGTAAAGTCCCTAAATCCTCCAGCTGCGTAGCGGAAAATATCGGTACTCTCAGCCTCTGCCGCTAGGGTATCTACCAGAGAAAATGCCAATAGGTGCGGCAAATGGCTGGTTGCCGCCAAAACCTCATCATGACGCGCGGGCTCCATCTGGAGAACTTCAGCCCCCATCGCCTGCCATAACCGCGCCAGCGTGAGTCGCGCTGCATCAGGGGTAGAGTGCAAAGGGGTCAATATGACCTTGCGCTGCACAAAAAGACGCGCATCAGATGCGGCAACACCACTTTTTTCGGCGCCCGCTATCGGGTGCCCGGGTATAAAACCGGGCGGTACCTCACCCCAAATCCGCTCCGCCGCCTGCACCACATTTAGCTTGGTGCTACCAACATCGGTAATGATAGCGTTTGCTTTAACCCAGGGTGCAATCTGTGCCAGTACAGTCTCAATCGCTTTTACCGGCACTGCGAGCATCACCAGATCGGCAGCACGAACCTCCGCCTCAAGATCGTCTGCAATGGCATCAATCACCTCGAGCGCAACACCGAGCTCACACTCTTCGCTGTTTAGGTCGAACCCAACGACTCGCTCTACCTTGGGAAGATTGCGTGCCGCGCGCGCGAAGGAGCCACCGATCAACCCAAGACCGACAACCAAGATACGCGCGCAGGAGAAGCTCATGCGTTGAGCACCTCAGCCAGCGCATCTAGAAAGCGCTGATTCTCTGCCTTTGTACCCACGCTAACGCGCAGATGTTGAGGCATTTTGTAGATACCAACCGGTCTCACAATTACGCCTCGACGCAGCAGCGCATCGTACACAGGCATGGCGTCACGTTTGAAATCTACGGCAATAAAATTGCCGAAGCTGCGAATGTACTCAACACCCAATTGATCCAATCCGGCATAGAGTTGCGCCAAACCCTCAAGGTTAACCGCCACACTGCGCTGCAGATACTCTTTGTCATCTAGCACTGCTTCAGCCGCCGCCAAGGCAGGTATGTTTACATTGAAGGGCTGGCGTACACG
Organism: Oceanospirillaceae bacterium; assembly: GCA_013373575.1. GTDB lineage: Bacteria > Pseudomonadota > Gammaproteobacteria > Pseudomonadales > Balneatricaceae > Marinobacterium_E. The sequence goes on from JABXHP010000368.1 coordinate 2,327, forward strand.
ATTAAGTAAATCAGTAATTTCACTAGACGCCGCAGCAAAACCGACGCGCAGCCCGGCAAGACCCCAAGCTTTTGAGAAGGTGCGGGTGATGATGAGATTGGGATACTCCGCCAAAAGTTTTAACCCATCCGGCAGGGTTTCATCATCAACGTACTCGGTGTAGGCCTCGTCCAAAACCACCAATGTCTGATCAGCGATAGCCGCCATAAAGGTGCGGATCTCCTGCAGTGTGAACGCAGTACCCGTAGGGTTGTTAGGATTCGCCAGAAAGATCAGTTTGGTATTAACACTGGCCGCTTGAGCTATCGCGCTTAAATCGTGCCCGAAGTTCTTTGCCGGCACCTCGATCACCTTCGCTCCTGCAGCTCGAGTCACCAGCGCGTAGACAATAAAGGCGTACTCTGAGTAGATAACCTCGTCACCTGGATTCACAAAAACGCGCGTAATCAGCTCGAGCAGATCATTCGACCCGTTGCCTAGCGTCAGCTGCTCTGCTCCAACACCATACTCTTGTGTTAGTCGCTGCTTAAGACGAAACCCCATCGCATCTGGGTAGAGCGTCATCTCTTTGAGGGCCGCTGTTGCCGCCGCCAGTGCTTTCTCGCTGGGACCCA
>JABXHP010000152.1 GCA_013373575.1 Oceanospirillaceae bacterium
GCTGTGAATGATCAGTTCATGCTGGGTCAGCAGGTGGGTGTTACTGGTACACCGGCACTGATATTTGAAGATGGCTCACTCGTGCCCGGTTATGTGCCCGCTGCGCGGCTAAAGCAGATGCTTAAACTCTAACGCCCTTAGCGTTCAGAGACTAAAGCCTTTAGCGCTCTAAAGCGCATAAAAACATCAATTTGAGGCGGCTGTTACATGGAGTAGCAGCCGCCTTTTCGCTATACTAAGCGCCATTTTTTTTCGCGCACTGTTCTGGTGGCTTCTTCCAAGAACAAATCCAAGAACAAACGCGTAACTTTGCTAAACGGGGTAAGGTTTTGAAACCGGTAAAAGTTGGGATCTGTGGTCTGGGTACTGTCGGTGGCGGTACGTTCAATGTGTTGCAACGCAATGCGGCGGAGATAGCTCGCCGTGCGGGGCGCCGCATTCAGATTGAACAGATCGGTATGCGTCGTCCAAATCCGGCATGCGATACCAAGGGTATGCATGTGACTGCTGATGTTTTTGAAGTGGCAACCAATCCAGAGATCGATATTGTTATCGAGCTTATTGGTGGTTACGACGTCGCTTACAAGCTGGTAATGGCCGCGATCGAAAACGGCAAGCACGTTGTCACTGCGAACAAAGCGCTGATCGCCGTGCACGGCAACGAAATTTTTGCTGCAGCCCAAGAGAAAAACGTAATGGTTGCTTTTGAGGCCTCCGTAGCTGGTGGTATCCCAATTATCAAAGCGCTGCGCGAAGGCTTATCAGCGAACAAGATCAACTGGCTCGCCGGTATCATTAATGGCACCGGTAACTTCATCATGACAGAGATGCGTGAGAAGGGTCGTGACTTCCAAGATGTCTTAGCTGAGGCTCAGGCTCTGGGTTACGCAGAAGCTGATCCAACTTTCGATGTTGAAGGTATCGATGCTGCCCACAAGCTTACGATTCTTGCCTCTATCGCTTATGGCATTCCGCTTCAGTTTGAGAAAGCCTACACCGAAGGTATCAGCCGCATCACTGCTGAGGACGTGAAGTACGCTGAAGAGCTGGGCTACCGTATCAAGCATTTGGGTATCAGCCGCCGTACGGCAGAGGGTATTGAACTGCGCGTTCACCCAACTATGGTTCCTCAGCAGGCGCTTATCGCTAACGTCAACGGTGTAATGAATGCCGTGTTGGTTGATGGTGATGCTGTCGGTCAAACTCTCTACTATGGTCCAGGTGCTGGTGCAGAGCCTACAGCCTCTGCAGTGGTGGCTGATGTGGTTGACGTTGTTCGTACGTTGACAGCTGATCGTGATAACCGCGTACCACACCTAGCTTTCCAGCCGGGTGAACTTTCAGACGCTGAAATTCTGCCAGTCGATCAGATCGAGACCGGTTACTACTTGCGCATTATGGCGGTAGAGCGCCCGGGTGTATTGGCACACATCACGCGCATCCTGGGTGACAAAGGTATCAATATTGAGGCAATCACTCAGAAGCAGACTGAAGAGGCACAGGTACCGGTTATCCTGCTGACTCAGAGCATTAAGGAAGAGAAGATGAACCAGGCGATCCGCGAGATTGAAGCCCTGCCCGATATTGTCGGTGAAGTGGTGCGTATCCGCGTTGAGCTCCTGGGTCAGTAAGGAGATTTAGACATGCGATACATTTCTACTCGTGGCCAAGCGCCGATACTCGATTTTGCTGATGTCCTTTTGGCCGGCTTAGCCTCTGATGGCGGCCTATATGTACCTGAAGAGCTACCTAAGTTCTCCAAAGAGGAGATCGCTAGTTGGGCAGGTCTGAGCTACGCGGATCTTGCGTTCAACGTCATCAAACCCTTTGTAGCTGGCTGCATAGATGACGTAGACCTCAAGCGTATGATTGATGAGAGCTATGCGGTCTTTAAGCATGACGCGGTTGCGCCTCTAGTGCAGATCGACAGTAACGAGTTTGTTCTCGAGCTTTTCCACGGTCCTACACTGGCCTTTAAAGACTTCGCTCTGCAGCTACTCGGCCGCCTTATGGATCACGTTCTCAAGCAGCGTGGTGAGCGGCTTGTCATCATGGGTGCAACGTCAGGCGATACAGGCTCAGCAGCGATTGAGGGCTGTCGCCACTCGGATCACCTCGATATCTTTATCCTGCATCCGTACAACCGTGTATCCGAAGTACAGCGCCGTCAGATGACGACTGTTCTTGCCGACAATGTTTTCAACATTGCCCTAGAAGGTAACTTCGACGACTGTCAGGAGATGGTCAAAGATAGCTTTGCTGATCAGAGCTTCCTTGGCGGTATGAAGCTGGGTGCGGTTAACTCGATCAACTGGGCACGAATCATGTCCCAGATCGTCTACTACTTCTCAGCTGCCATCACCTTGGGTGGTCCACACCGTCCAGTTTCATTCTCAGTGCCGACAGGTAACTTTGGCGACATCTTTGCCGGTTATCTAGCGAAGCAGATGGGTCTGCCGATTGATCAGCTGATTGTGGCTACCAACCGCAACGACATTCTGCACCGTGTGATTAGCGGCAACGATATGTCTAAAGGCACATTGGAGCCATCGCTCTCGCCATCAATGGATATTATGGTCTCCTCCAACTTTGAACGCCTGCTGTTTGATGTTTACGGTCGCGATGGTGCAGCTGTTGCTGACCTAATGGCGCGCTTCAAGCGTGAGTCCGTGAGTCTCGGTGAGGGCGAGTGGAACCAGGTACGTGAGCTTTTCGCTAGCTATGCCGTTGATGATGAGACCACTTGTGAGGTTATTGCTGAGGTCTACGGTGCAACTGAGTATCTGCTCGATCCACATACAGCAATTGGCGTCAAGGCGGCACGCGAATGTCGTCGCAGTGCTGAGGTGCCAATGATTACTTTAGCTACAGCTCATCCGGTTAAGTTCCCAGAACCTGTGGTTAAAGCGGGTCTAGAGTCGCCACAACTGCCAGCTCACATGGCGGACCTGTTCGAGCGTGAAGAGCGCCTGCAGGTACTCGATAACGAACTGAAGGTAGTGCAGCAGTACGTTGCTGAGCACTGCCACCGAAGCTAAAACGCCCATTGCTTTGCTAGGCAGCTTGGAGATGACCAGTCACCCTTCTAGGCTGCCTTGTGAGCATTTGAGGCTTTTAGCCTGCGCGGCTGCCATTTGTGGCCCAGTCGCGTCTACTTTTACGGCGCTGCTTTCAATGCCCTACTTTCAACTCAAGTTTGGGGTAAGCTGATGCCAAGCTTCTTCAGCCTCTCCAAAATTTTCTGGTTTCTCGCTGCCCCCGACCACCTAATGGTCTTTATGCTGCTGTTTGCACTGTTCTCCCTTTGGATAGGATGGCGGCGACTTGGCGGATCCCTTCTCGCTATCAATTTACTGCTCTGGCTAGCCTTGATTTTTATGCCACTCGGCGATCTGCTTTTGCGCCCGTTAGAGAGTCGATTCCCTCAACCTGATCTTACTTCGCTTAACATCGAGGGCGTTATTGTGTTGGGCGGCGCTGAATTGGCGGAGGAGAGTAGTGTCTGGCAGCAGCCTCAATTTAATGCCGCAGCCGAACGTGTCATGGTTATACCCGTGTTAGCCCGGCAGCTGCCTGACGCCAAACTAATTTTTACTGGAGGCAGTGGGTCGTTGCTGCGTCAGGAGTTTAAAGGGGCGGATGTGATCGCCTCCTATGTTGAACAACTTGGCCTAGAAGATCGCGTACTATTCGAGTCAAACTCGCGCAATACCTATGAAAACGGTGAATTTTCGGCGAAATTACTCGGCGGCGTGCCCAAGGGGAATTGGTTGTTGGTGACCTCCGCATTTCATATGCCGCGATCTGTTGGGATCTTCCGTAATCAGGGGTGGAATGTGACAGCTTACCCAGTAGATTACTACTCGGTGACCGTCAATGGCCTGCGTAATGATCCCAAGTTATGGCAAAACTTGCGCGATCTGCATACGGGCATGCGCGAGTGGATAGGCCTGGTCGTCTACTACTACACGGGTAAAACCAGTGAACTCCTACCGGGACCGAATAATGGTTGATTCAGTACAGATTGAGGAGCGTCAGGTTCCAGCAATTCCGGCGGATTTAAATCGCCTTCATCCCGTGCTTGCTCGGATTTATGCGGGTCGTGGACTGAGCTCCGATGCAGAGCTCAGTCGAGGCCTGGATCAGTTACTGCCAGATTCAGATATTAAAGGTGTTGAGGCTGCAGTCGATCGTTTGGTGCAGGCGCTAGAGCAGCAACAGTCGGTTATGATTCTTGGTGATTTTGACTGCGATGGCGCCACAAGTACCGCGACGACCCACTTGGCGCTCAGTCGCTTCGGTTTCCATAAGGTCGACTATCTCGTGCCCAACCGTTTTGAGTTCGGCTATGGGCTCAGTCCCGAGATCGTTGCAGTCGCCGCTGAGCGTCAGCCGCAGCTCATCATTACTGTGGATAACGGGATCTCCAGTATCGAGGGTGTAGCGGCCGCCAATAGACTCGGTATCGATGTTATTGTCACCGATCACCACCTGCCCGGAGACCAGCTCCCAGAGGCTTGCGCTATCGTAAACCCAAATCAGCCCGATTGTGACTTTGTAGCCAAGTCCACCTGCGGTGTTGGCGTCGTCTTTTACGTCATGATCGCTCTGCGCCGTCGTCTTCAGCAGGAGGGGTATTTTGAGCGCAGAGGTATGAAAGCACCGAACCTTGGAGAGCTTTTGGATCTTGTGGCGCTGGGAACGGTTGCTGATGTGGTGCCATTGGAGGCGAACAACCGTACGCTTGTTTACCAGGGGTTAGAACGCATACGTCGACGCCGCGCTCGCCCGGGCCTGCTTGCGCTGTTGGAGGTGGCGGGTCGCCAGCCTGAGCGTATCTCCGCCTCAGATTTGGGCTTCGCCGTCGCTCCTCGACTCAACGCAGCGGGGCGCTTAGACGATATGAGTTTGGGGATTGAGTGTCTGCTGACAAACGATCCCGAGAGAGCGCTTGAACTGGCGCGCGAGCTTGACCAGATGAACCGTGATCGCCGCGGTATCGAGCAGCAGATGCAGCGCGACGCCCTCGATGCGCTTGAGCAGCTCGGCCTCGATGAGTCGCAGATGCCGACGGGGCTCGCTATCTTTGACGAGAACTTTCATCAGGGCGTCATCGGCATCCTCGCGTCGCGCTTAAAAGAGCGTTTCCACCGTCCGGTAATTGTATTTGCTCCCGGTGATGAGGGAGAGATCAAGGGTTCTGCTCGCTCTATCCCAGGGTTCCACATTCGTGACGGCCTAGATGCTATTGCCGCAAAAAATCCGGGTTTGATTGCTAAGTTTGGCGGTCACGCGATGGCGGCCGGGCTGACCATTAAAGCGGCAGACTTTGAGCGGTTCTGCCAGCTGTTTGATCAGCAGGTAGAGCAGGTGATGGCACCAGAAGATCTACAACGCTCCCTGCTAACCGATGGTCAACTTGCGCCGTGTGACTTTACATTGGATTTAGCCCAGCTATTGCGTGATGCTGGGCCCTGGGGGCATCAGTTCCCTGAGCCGAGTTTCCATGGCGAGTTTCGATTGCTACAGCAGCGAATTGTCGGTCAGAGGCACCTAAAAATGGTACTGCAGGAGCCGCAAACTGGCTTGGCGCTGGATGCGATCGCCTTTAATGTGGATACTGAAACCTGGCCGGACACCAATATCCAGCGCGTGCATCTTGTCTATAAGTTGGATGTTAATGAGTTTCGGGGACAGCGTAATCTGCAGCTCTTGGTAGACTGGCTAGAGCCCGCCTGAGGCAGATACACCAACCCTCTAATGCGCTGATCGGCTAGGGAGGCAAAGTTCCTACCAATTAAGCGCTTACCAATAAAGTAGGAGAGAAGCATGAACGATTTGACCACCGCCGAGCTGGGTATCCTTGTCGACGTTTTTGACCGTGCGGGCGTCACTGCCGATGGCTCAGCAGAGGGTACGCTGCGTAAAGTGATTGAGCAGGCGCACGCTGAGCGACTCGAGCTTGAGTCGATGGACTTCGATGATTGTGCAGGTGGCGCGTGCAAACTCTAAATCGCAAGCAGAAGCCCTACTACGTTGGCGCACATGTGAGTGCAGCAGGTGGCGTGCAGAATGCTCCACTTAACGCCGCCAAGATTGGCGCGAATGCATTCGCGCTGTTTACCAAAAACCAGCGCCAGTGGAGTGCTAAGCCGCTAACCGCTGAGGCGATTGCAGAGTTTAAGGCGAACTGTAAGGCTGAGGGTTTCCTCGCGGAGCAGATTCTGCCGCACGACTCCTATCTGATTAACCTAGGGCACCCCGAGGCGGAGCCTCTAAAGCGCTCACGCGATGCGTTTATCGATGAGATGCAGCGTTGTATGCAATTAGGTCTCTGCTACCTCAATTTCCACCCCGGCAGCCACTTGAAGAAGATTGATCAGTCGGAGTGCCTAAGTCGCATTGCAGAATCCATCAATATCGCGCTTGCTGAGTCAGAGGGTGTGACGGCTGTGCTGGAGACGACCGCAGGGCAGGGTACAAACCTGGGCTGGCGCTTTGAGGAGCTGGCGGAGATTATCGATCAAGCGGATGATCAGTCTCGTGTGGGTGTTTGCATTGACACCTGTCACATCTTCGCGGCCGGCTATGATCTGCGCACCGAGGAGAGTTGTGAGCAGAGTTTTGGTGATTACGAACGCCTAATCGGTTTCGATAAGCTGTGTGGAATGCATATCAACGATTGTAAGTCGGCTTTCGGTAGCCGAGTCGATCGCCACCACAGTCTGGGTATGGGTGAGATTGGCTGGACCCCTTTTCGGTACATCATGCAAGATGACCGTTTCCGCGGTGTGCCGCTCTGCCTAGAGACCATTGATGAGACGATCTGGGATCAGGAGATTCAGCAGCTTCGCACGTTCGCGGGCGAGGCTCAATTAGAGAGTAGTAAGCAACCGGAGCAGCTCGAGTCGTGAGTTGGAAGCCTGCATTTGCTGCTAATGATGCCGCTATAACGAAGAGTGAAACGGCATTTCAGGGCTATTTTCGTGTAGACCGTCTGTGGGTACGCCACGCTACCTTTGCCGGAGACTCTATCGAGATCTGCCGTGAAGTCTTTAAGCGTGGCAATGCGGTCTGCGTGCTTTTGTATGATCCGCAAGCCGATACTGTTGTTATGGTGGAGCAGTTCCGTGTGGGAGCTCTCGCTGCAGAGAGCCCTTGGATGCTTGAGGTGGTTGCTGGCATCGTAGAGCCAGGTGAGACTGCGGAGGATGTCGCCCGCCGAGAAGCGGTTGAGGAGGCGGGGCTTACTCTGAATCAAGTACAGCCGATTATACGCTATCTGCCTAGCGGGGGTGGCTGTGATGAGTGGATCGATCTGATGTATGCAGAGGTGGATAGTCGCACTGCTTCAGGTCTGCACGGCTTGGCAGACGAGGGTGAAGATATTAAGGTACATGTATTGAGTGCCCAAGATGCCTTCGATCTGGTTGTTTCAGGTGCAATTAATAGTTCACCTGCAATCATAGGGTTGCAGTGGTTAGAGCTAAACCGAGACAGACTCTACAAAGGCAGTTGATGTAGGCAAAGGGGTAAAGGAAAGAGAATGCAACGAGCAAAGCGTAAGTATGTGCCGGACCTGGTTAAGCAGAGTGCAATCTGCGAAACCAACTATGCGCGTCTACGCCGTCTGCTTCCTGCTGGCGAGAAAACCCGCGAGTACAAAGTGGACTGGCATCGCTGTGACTACCGTGTCTCGATCCGTATGGATGAGGAGTTTGCCTACACCTCTACGCTAGTCGTGAGTTACTGGCCCGAGAGCGCATCCCCGTGGTTCAATCCGCAAACCTTTGTAGTGCGGCTCTATCACGATGCCCGTATGGCCGAAGTGGTCTGCCTGCAGAAGCGTAAGCAGCTCGACGGTCGCTACGACTATCCAAACCCGCAGATGCACCAACCCGATGAGAAGTTTCAGCTAAATCAGCATCTTGCTGAGTGGCTAAGTCATTGTCTTGCAGCGGGTGAAACGCTGCTACCAATCTCTGTTGCGGGTTAGTTTCTGAGTCCATGCAGATCCCCTCTGATACCCATTTTATCTACATACACGGCTTCAATAGTTCACCTCTAAGTTTTAAAGCGCAGCAGACGATAGCTGCGTTCACCGAGCTAGATGCTAATTCGAAGCTCTCTGTCCCCGCGCTGCCGAACTACCCTGCGGACGCGATTGCGTTGTTGGTCGGTTTGGTTAAGCGTGCCGGCAATGTAGTGCTAATAGGGTCCTCCTTAGGTGGGTTCTATGCGACCTGGTTGACGGAAAACTACAGCCATTGCCGCGCAGTTTTAGTTAACCCCGCGGTTGCTCCGCATAAATTGCTGGCAGGCATGCTAGGCGTGACCCAGAACTACCATACGGGCGAGCGCTACGAGCTGACACTAACCCACATGCAGCAGCTTGAAGCACTCTTTCTACCAGAGCTTCAGCACCCAGAGAGGTTGCTTTTAATGCAGCAGCAGGGAGATGAAACGCTGGACTACCGAGATGCAGTTGGGTACTACAAGTCGAGTGCGCAAATAGTGCAGCCTGGTGGTAGCCACGCTTTTGATGGATTTGAAACGATGCTGCCACTGATTATGGACTTTGCTGCGGGAAAATTAGATCCTGTGTCGCTAACACAAGCGTCTCAGGTTTAGGAGATAAGCGTAAACATGGCTAAAGATTATAACGCCGGTTCGATTGAGGTTCTCAGTGGCCTGGATCCGGTGCGTCGTCGCCCCGGTATGTACACGGAGACTGATCGCCCGAACCACTTGGCACAGGAAGTTATAGACAACTCTGTCGATGAGGCGTTGGCAGGTCATGCAAAGCAGATCGACATTACTCTTCACCCAGATAACTCTCTCTCTGTAAGTGATGATGGTCGTGGTATGCCCGTTGATATTCATCCGGAAGAGGGTGTGCCGGGCGTCGAACTAATTCTCACCCGCCTGCATGCGGGCGGTAAGTTCAACAACGATAACTACAACTACTCGGGCGGTCTCCATGGTGTCGGAGTATCCGTTGTGAACGCGCTGTCTAAGATGCTTGAGGTGCAGATTAAGCGCGATGGCCAAATTCACCGTATTGGTTTTGCAGACGGCGAGAAGATATCAGACCTTGAAGTGATAGACACATGCGGTAAGCGCAACACCGGCACCACAGTACGATTTTTGCCGGATGCCTCTTACTTCGACTCACCAAAGTTTAGCGTCAGCCGCCTGCGTCATAACCTGCGTGCTAAAGCTGTTCTCTGTCCTGGGTTGCGCGTCACCTTCTTGGACTTAAGCCAGGGCAAAAAAGAGAAAGAGGAGTGGTACTACGAGGATGGTTTGGTTGCCTACCTCAAAGGTAACACCCAGGTATACGAGACTCTGCCGGAAGAGCCATTTAGTGGCTCACTTCAGGGTGAAGAGGATGCAGTGGAATGGGCAGTTCAGTGGCTTAAAGAGGGTGGCGAGATGACCACTGAGAGTTACGTGAACCTAATCCCCACGGCGCAAGGCGGTACACACGTCAACGGTCTGCGTACAGGTTTGCTTGAGGCGATGCGCGAGTTTTGCGAGTTCCGCAATCTGTTGCCGCGTGGCGTGAAGCTGAGTCCTGAAGATATTTGGGAGCGCTGCTGCTACATCCTGTCAGCGAAGATGCGTGACCCTCAGTTTTCCGGGCAGACCAAAGAGCGACTCTCGTCACGCGGTATCGCGGCATTTATCTCCGGCACGGTTAAAGACGCCTTCCTACTCTGGCTAAACAAGCACGTAGAGGAGGGGGAAGCGCTGGCGGAGACTATTATCGCCAATGCTCAGCGCCGCCTGCGCTCAGCTAAGAAAGTTGTGCGTAAAAAGGTGACTCAGGGGCCCGCGCTTCCTGGAAAGCTTGCGGACTGCTCCGGTGCTGAAGCAATGAAGTCCGAGTTGTTCTTGGTGGAGGGTGACTCGGCGGGCGGCTCTGCAAAGCAGGCAAGAAGCCGCGATTTTCAGGCGATTATGCCGTTGCGCGGTAAGATCTTGAACACTTGGGAGGTCGAATCGGGCGAGATATTGGCATCCCAAGAGATCCATGACATCTCTGTAGCTGTAGGCGTAGACCCGGGCTCTGACGACCTTAGCGGACTGCGTTACGGTAAGGTCTGTGTTCTTGCGGATGCAGACTCCGACGGAGCTCACATCGCTACCCTACTGTGTGCGCTATTCCTGCGCCATTTCCGGCCGCTGGTTCGCGCTGGCCATGTCTATGTAGCCATGCCGCCCCTCTTCCGTATAGATCAGGGTAAAGAGGTGCACTATGCACTGGACGAGTCTGAGAAAGATGCGATTATTGAGCGCCTGCGTGCGGAGCGTAAGAATGCCCGTATTGGTGTGCAGCGTTTCAAGGGACTTGGTGAGATGAACCCGCTACAGCTGCGTGAAACCACTATGGCTCCGGATACGCGCCGCCTTGTTCAGCTTACTCTAGCTGAGGGAGATGACACGGCGGAAATGTTGGATATGCTGCTAGCTAAAAAGCGCGCAGCTGATCGTAAGAGTTGGTTAGAGACCAAAGGCAATTTGGCTGAGGTAGTCTGATCTAAAACGCTGCAGGTGCGGGCTTGAAGTGGCTTCAAGTCCCTATCCTGCAAAGAGAATAGGCGTATGCGCTAATTCTACGTCGGTGTCGCTGTCACCTTAAGACATGCAAGTTTTTCACTCCGAAGGCAAGCAGCCAATCTTCCAGCAACTACACTGAATCTTACCCCTGAATTTCGGGGTGTAAGGAGTAGTTGTATGTTTTCGTGGCCACTAGGTTCAGTTTTTTTCGCGTTACTGGTGCTGGTGAGTTCTATAGCCTCTGCTGCGAGCGGGCGGTGGTATGATCAGACGACAGGTCAAGTGACCGAGCAGGCGCTAGGGCTCTATGCTGCCGTGGTTCTAGCTGAGCGTCATGCGATCGACGCTGAAGACTTAAAGCTTCGCCTACAGCAGGCGCAAACCGTCGACGCGGTCAATAGAGCGCATGACTACGTTTTGGATGAGTTAATTAGCCGGTTTAGTATGGGGCAGCTGCCCACCTCCATTGATCCGCTGTGGCACTACCCTGAGCGTGAGCTGGATCTCAATCTGCTGCGTGAGAGGGTTTTACAAGCCCCAAGTTTATTAAGTGCTCTGGAAGCACTTCTGCCAACACATAGCGACTATTTGAAGTTGCTCGAGCTCTACGAGCAGCAACCCCTAGCATCCCAAGAGCCAGAAAAGCTGGAATTCACGGCGCTATTTCGTCCAGGTGTAGTCCACACTGATATCAAGCTTGTGCGTGAACGGCTTGATTGGCTAGGTTATGCGGCCCGAGACGCTGTCTCTGATTTGGCGCCACGTCTTTACGATGAAGCACTGGCAGAGCAGGTGCGTCTATTTCAGAGTGACCATGGACTTGAGACGGACGCGATTATCGGCCCAGACTCTTTAAGCTGGTTGAACTACTCAGCATCCGATCGTCAAAAGCTACTCGCGGTTGTATTGGAGCGCTGGCGTTGGTTGCCGCGTGACCTGGGTGAGGAGTATCTGCTTGTCAGTATTCCAGGTTTTGAGGTTCGATATTTCACCAAAGGTGGGTTGGCTGAACGCCATAGTAGTATATCCGGACGCCCCTCACGCCCCACGCGTAGCTTTATGGCTAATCTTGAGCAATTTGTGGTTAATCCCACGTGGACTGTGCCACGCCGTATTTTGATGAGAGATATAGTCCCAAAAATTAGTGCTGATTTTAGCTACCTTGAGAACCAGAACATGCAGGCTCAACGCCTTATCGACGGGCACTGGGTAGACGTGGCGAATACGAGTATCGATTGGGAATCGCTTAGTTGGGATGATCAAGATTTACGCCTAGTGCAGGCGCCTGGTCAGAAGAATGCTTTAGGTCAAATCAAGTTCCACATGCCCAACAGTCATGCGATCTATCTGCATGACACCCCGAGTAAAGAGCTCTTTTCGGAGGTATCGCGGGCATACAGTTCAGGGTGTATTCGCGTGGAGGGGGTTGCAGATTTGGCGCGGACTCTAATGCACGAGAGTGCAGGGCAGTTAGACGCTCTGCTGACTCAGGACGAGACTAAATGGTTGCGTTTACCCAAAGCGATTCCTGTCTACCTCTTCTACAACCGTGCGTGGGTGGATAGTGATGGTCGCCTTCAGCTACGCGATGATGTCTACAAAGCGGATCGCCAATTAATCGCTAGTATCGAAAGTAAATTGAGAAACACTCAACTTGTTCAGCGCTAGGAGTGTCCTCTCAGCCTATCCCTCTTGTTAATATTTGGTTAATATTTAGACAGAAGGTGCAGTAATAAGCGCCTCAAAGAATACCCAATGGTCGGAAGTTACCCGGGGGAGAGGTATGGCCAATTATAAGAGTGCCCATGGCGGGGCAAGCATGTTGTCGCGTCGTGGTTTTATTAAGTGCGCAACTCTGGCTGCAAGTGCAGCTGCGTTTCCAAATATCGCATTGGCTTCATTAGATACAGAGCGAAGCCTATCCTTTAACCACCTTCATACAGGCGAGAAGCTCAAGCTAACCTACTGGGCTCAGGGCGAATATCTGCCTGACTCTCTAGCTGAAATAAACAACCTTCTGCGCGATTTCCGCACGGGTGAGCGCTACACCATGGATCCTGATCTGCTTGATCTGCTTCATGCCCTGCAGGTTAACACCGGCAACCATCGTTCGTTTGAGATCATCTCGGGCTACCGTTCGCCAAAGACTAATGCGGCTTTGCGTCAAAAGAGCTCCGGCGTTGCAAAGAAAAGTTTGCATATGCTTGGGCAAGCGATTGATGTGCGTTTGCCTGGTACTGACCTGAAACATCTTCATAAAGCGGCGTTAGCAGCGAAATCGGGTGGCGTTGGGCTCTACACCGGTTCAAACTTCCTGCATCTGGATACAGGGCGCGTCCGTAGCTGGGGTAAATAGATTTCAGCATAGACAGTATCTAGGGGTTCAAGTAGAATACCGCAGGTTTTGCCCGCGTGATCCGCGGCAGCCCTTCATATGGCAAGTTTTGTAAAGCGAGGTGAACCTACCAGTTTAGCCTCGCTTTTTTACAACTATGCCCCACAGTTTTACTAGTCAGCGAATTCGCGGGGAGGTCACATTGACGCAGTCAGCCATTCTAGCCCTTGAGGATGGGTCAATTTTCAGGGGAGTTTCGATTGGCGCCGAAGGCGAGTCAGCGGGAGAGGTTGTCTTCAACACCTCGATGACCGGCTATCAGGAGATTCTCACCGATCCCTCATACTGCCGTCAGATCGTCACACTTACGTACCCACACATCGGGAACGTCGGTTGTAACGCTGAAGATGCCGAGTCAGATCGTACTTGGGTTGCCGGGTTGGTGATTCGTGATCTTCCGCTAATGGCGAGTAACTTCCGTTCCGAAGAGTCACTTGATGCATACCTCAAGCAGCGCGGTATTGTGGGTATTGCAGATATCGACACGCGTCGCCTCACACGTATCCTGCGTGAGAAAGGTGCGCAGAACGGCTGCATTATGGCAGGTGACAATATCGATGAGGCTAAAGCGCTAGAGCTTGCTCGCGCTTTCCCTGGTCTCAAAGGTATGGACCTCGCTAAGGTTGTTACTCGAGAGAGCGCTGATAGCTGGCGGACTTCAACCTGGGAACTGGGCAGCGGCTATACTGACAAAGCCGATACAGAGCAGCCGTTCCACGTCGTTGCCTACGATTTCGGTGTTAAACACAACATTCTGCGTATGCTGGTCGAGCGCGGATGCCGCCTCACCGTGGTGCCTGCAAAGACCCCAGCAGCTGAAGTTTTAGCGCTGAATCCTGACGGTGTCTTTCTATCAAATGGTCCTGGTGATCCAGAGCCTTGTGACTACGCGATTACAGCGATCACAGAGATTTTGACGACTGAAATTCCAGTTTTCGGTATCTGTCTAGGCCACCAGTTGCTGGCGTTGGCTTCAGGTGCGAAGACTGAGAAGATGAAATTTGGTCACCATGGTGCTAACCACCCTGTGCAGGAACTCGATACCAAGCGTGTAATGATCACTAGCCAGAACCACGGTTTTGCTGTGGCGGAAGATACTCTGCCAACAACGTTGCGCGCGACTCACAAATCCCTTTTTGACGGCTCTCTGCAGGGTATTGAACGTACGGATCGTCCGGCATTTAGTTTCCAGGGTCACCCTGAAGCTAGCCCGGGTCCACATGATGTGGCACCGCTGTTCGATCGCTTTATTGAGATGATGTCAGCCCGCCAGAACGGCTAGGCGACCCTCTATAAGAGTGACTGGGATTTAAAGTAAGTTTTAGAGATTAGGTTTCACAGATGCCAAAACGTACGGACATACAAAGTATTCTGATCCTCGGCGCAGGCCCTATCGTTATCGGCCAGGCGTGTGAGTTTGATTACTCCGGTGCACAGGCGTGTAAAGCGCTGCGTGAAGAGGGTTACCGCGTTATTCTGGTTAACTCCAACCCTGCAACAATTATGACTGATCCAGCGATGGCTGATGCGACATACATCGAGCCAATCAACTGGAAAACTGTTGCCAAAATCATTGAAAAAGAGCGACCAGATGCGCTCCTGCCAACCATGGGTGGTCAGACCGCACTCAACTGCGCTCTCGACCTCGATCGCGAAGGTGTTCTGGCGAAGTTTGGCGTTGAGATGATCGGTGCGACTCAGGACGCAATCGATAAAGCGGAAGACCGTGAACGTTTTGATAAGGCGATGAAGAATATCGGCCTTGAGTGTCCACGTGCGTCGATTGCTCACTCGCTTGAAGAGGCGCTTCAGGTGCTGGATTCAATCGGCTTCCCAGCAATCATTCGTCCATCCTTTACTATGGGTGGTTCAGGTGGTGGCATCGCTTACAACAAGGAAGAGTTCATCGAGATCTGTGAACGCGGTCTTGATCTATCGCCGACTAACGAGCTCCTGATCGATGAGTCACTGATCGGTTGGAAAGAGTACGAGATGGAGGTTGTTCGCGACAAGAACGACAACTGTATCATCATCTGTTCTATCGAAAACTTCGATGCGATGGGTGTACACACAGGTGACTCAATCACCGTTGCTCCGGCGCAGACTCTGACTGATAAAGAGTACCAGTTGATGCGTAACGCATCGATTGCAGTGCTTCGTGAAATCGGTGTAGAGACGGGCGGTTCGAACGTACAGTTCGGTGTTTGCCCAGAGACTGGCCGCATGGTCGTGATCGAGATGAACCCCCGTGTATCGCGGTCATCTGCGCTTGCATCGAAAGCGACAGGTTTCCCAATCGCTAAAGTAGCTGCCAAGCTCGCCGTAGGGTACACCCTGGATGAGCTGCACAACGATATTACCGGTGGTCGCACGCCAGCTTCGTTTGAGCCTGCCATCGACTATGTGGTTACAAAAATTCCTCGCTTTACGTTCGAGAAATTCCCACAAGCCAATGATCGTCTGACAACTCAGATGAAGTCTGTGGGTGAAGTGATGGCGATCGGCCGCACTCAGCAAGAGTCTATGCAGAAAGCCCTTCGTGGCCTGGAAGTGGGCTCAGAAGGTTTCGACCCGATTCTGGATCTTTCAGCAGAAGACGCCCGTGACGAACTGATCCACGAACTGACGCAGCCAGGCGCAGAGCGTATTTGGTACATTGGTGATGCCTTCCGTATGGGTATGAGCGTCGACGAGATCTACAAGCTTAGTGGTGTAGACCCTTGGTTCCTAATTCAGATTGAAGATCTGATCAAAGACGAGAAACGCGTTTCTGAGACTGCGCTGAGCGAATTGACTGGCGATATGATTTTCCGCCTAAAACGCAAAGGGTTCTCGGACGGACGTCTGGCGAAATTGCTGGGTGTGTCTGAGAAACAGTTCCGTAAACAGCGCCAGAAGCTGAATGTACGTCCCGTATTTAAGCGCGTTGATACCTGTGCAGCTGAATTCGCAACCGACACTGCTTACATGTACTCGACCTACGAGGAAGAGTGTGAAGCGAACCCATCAGATCGCGATAAGATTATGGTTATCGGCGGTGGTCCTAACCGTATCGGCCAGGGTATCGAGTTCGATTACTGCTGTGTCCACGCGGCACTGGCTGCCCGCGAAGATGGCTACGAGACCATTATGGTTAACTGTAACCCAGAGACGGTTTCAACAGACTACGATACCTCAGATCGTCTCTACTTCGAGCCGATCACATTGGAAGATGTGCTTGAGATTGTTGAAGTTGAGCAGCCAAAAGGCGTGATTGTGCAGTACGGTGGTCAGACCCCACTCAAGCTGGCAGTAGCACTCGAACAGGCAGGTGTGCCTATCATCGGTACCTCATCTGAAGCGATCGACCGTGCGGAAGACCGCGAGCAGTTCCAGCAGATGCTCAAGCGCCTGGGCCTTAAACAGCCCGAGAACGCTACAGTGCGCAGCCTCGATGCCGCCATCGTAGAAGCTGAGAAGATCGGTTACCCGCTGGTGGTTCGCCCATCTTACGTCTTGGGTGGCCGCGCTATGGAGATCGTCTACAAAGAGGACGAACTGCGTAAATACATGAATACTGCCGTGCAGGTGTCTAATGAAGCACCGGTTCTGCTAGACCACTTCCTCAATGCGGCGATCGAAGTTGATATCGACGCTGTCTGTGACGGCGAGCAGGTTGTCATCGGTGCGATCATGCAGCACATTGAGCAGGCGGGTGTTCACTCAGGCGACTCTGCATGTTCTCTGCCGCCTTACAATCTGGCATCTGACATTCAGGATGAGATGCGTGAGATGGTGCGCAAGATGGCACTGGAGCTCGGCGTTGTTGGCCTAATGAACGTGCAGTTGGCTTATCAGGATGGCGAGATCTACGTAATCGAAGTTAACCCGCGTGCTTCACGAACTGTTCCGTTCGTCTCTAAGTGTATCGGTGTTTCTCTGGCTAAGATCGCTGCCCTTGTAATGACCGGCAAAACTCTGAAAGAGCTCGGCTTCACTGAAGAGATCGTACCGAAGTTCTTTAACGTTAAAGAGGCGGTATTCCCGTTCAACAAATTCCAAGGCGTGGACCCAATTCTTGGCCCTGAAATGAAGTCGACTGGCGAAGTCATGGGCACTGGCGTGACGTTCGGTGAAGCCTTCATGAAGGCACAGATCGGCGCAGGCGAGAAAATGCCTAAGCCGGGTAACGCCTTCATCTCGGTGCGTGATGTCGATAAGTCCGCCGTGGTCAAGCTGGCGCAAGACTTGGTAGCACTCGGATTCACTCTAGTTGCCACAAGCGGTACAGCTAAGCATCTGAATGATAATGGCTTGGACGCAAAGGTTGTTAACAAAGTGGCCGAAGGTCGTCCGAACATCGTTGATATGTTGAAGAACGGCGAGATAGCATACGTTGTTAACACCACTGAGGGTCGTAAGGCGATCGCTGACTCTGCTGATATCCGTCGTGCAGCTCTACAGCACAAAGTCCCTTACACCACCACGCTAGCCGGCGCTGAAGCTGTTGCTGCAGCGCTGCAGTTTGGCGAAGAGCGTGAAGTGCGTCGCCTGCAGGACATTCATGCGGAGGTTACAGCATGAGTGCGCGCGTACCAATGACAGTTGAGGGCGAAGTTGCACTTCGCTCTGAGCTTGAGCATCTCAAGACCAAGGCACGCCCAGAAGTTGTTGCGGCTATCGCTGAAGCGCGAGAGCACGGCGACCTCAAAGAGAATGCTGAATATCACGCAGCTCGTGAACAGCAGGGCTTCATTGAAGGTCGCATCGCTGAGATCGAAAGCAAACTATCGATGGCTCAGGTTATCGATGTGACTAGCCTTCCGCACACCGGCAAGGTGATTTTCGGTACCACGGTTGATCTGGTAAATCTTGAGACTGACGAAGAGGTCACCTACAAGATTGTCGGTGACGACGAAGCGGATCTTAAGCAGCGTAAAATCTCTGTTAATTCACCTATCGCGCGTGCGCTGATTGGTAAAGAGGAGGGGGACGTTGCAGCGGTGACTACTCCAAGCGGCATGATCGAATACGAAATTGCTGAGGTTAAGCACCTCTAGTTCTGATCGAGATTCCTATCGTAATCCGATGGATATCACCATAAACTGGCCGCAATAGCGGCCTTTTTGTTATGCAAAAACTGAATTTGCCCCTAGACAGTTGTATTCCGTCGATCCTGGCCGAACAGTTTTGAGATTAGAAATCTAGGTAATTATGGCTATAGTTAGCTGATACGTATCCATTAGAGTCTAAGCGAGGTATATGACCCAATCATCCGGCAAAAGGCGACTGGGGGCCACGCAGATTCGTATGGGGCTGCCCATCAAGTGGGCGCTGTTCGGTCCAAACGGTAATCTGCTTCTTCGCGAAGGGGCAATAGTAGAGGCTGAACATCAGGTCGAGAGCCTCATGCGTGCTGGGGCCTACTATTACACAGGGCCCAACCTCACTGAGTACAATCCTTTAGCGCCTGATGTGGCACCGGTGAGTGTCTATGAGCTTGTTTGCAGCTTAATTCAGAGGTTGGCGTCGGCTTATGAGTGCGTGGCATTAGGCGAATCCTTGGATGCTACGCCCGCCAAATTTGCGGCGCAGATAGAGGCGCTGGTACTGGATATCCAAGCGTTTAGCCATGAGTGCCCGGGAGCGGTACTTGGGTCAACCCA
>JABXHP010000328.1 GCA_013373575.1 Oceanospirillaceae bacterium
AGCGGAGAGGCGTACCAAAGCTGGAAGCAGGACCAGAGAATCAACAAACCAACAACGATGCGTTTCTGCATCCCGCTAAAGTGGCGATTACCCGTTTCCGTGGCTAAAAACTCACTAACATCGTCTCTGCTCGACATACGCTATCCTGTAAATCTAAATGAGCCTGCAAAGCGGCTCTATGCAAGGTAATATGTGACCGGTGTAGTTTAACCCAAGCTCTTACAGCCTAGTTTGAGATCTGAGGTTGAGCAATTTTTGGTCGCATGGCCCAGTAGAAGGCGCGGATGATTCCACAATCACAGGGTGATGACCACAGGCATGGGATCTCTGTTCCACCATCCGGAAAGGTTAATTGATGAGTCACTCGCTACGCTGGGTTATCGCATCCACCATCTTCGCTCTGCTGCTGCTCGCGGTGGAGCACTATCTAGGCTGGGCCAGCGTTTTAGAGCAGTGGGCTGTGGTCGACCCGGCGGTGTTCACCGGGCTCACCCTGCTAACCCTTATCTCTTACCTGTTGCGGGCAGAACGTGTTTATCGCTATTTCGGTCAGCGCCACGGACACCCTCGCCGCGCTTATCTGCGCATTAGCTTTATACACAATGCGCTCAACAACTTTCTTCCAATGCGTCTGGGTGAGGCCGCCTTTCCTCTGCTAATGCGGCGCCAATTCAGACAGTCGATGCTGAGTTCGACCGCAGGCTTGGTATGGATTCGACTCATGGACCTTCACGTCCTACTACTCCTCGCTGCCTTGGCCCTGGGCTCCCTTTTACCCACCCTCGGCTATCTCGCGTTAGCTGGGCTTATCGTTGGGCCTGTTCTAGTAACACGGTTGCGATCTCAGCTTATGCGTCTGCTACCGGCGCGTTTTAAGGCAAAGGCGCAAGAGCTAACCCATCTGCTTCCACACTCAAGTGCATTGGTCATCTCCACCTACCTGCAGACGCTACTCATCTGGGTGGTAAAGCTACTTGCGCTAGTGTTAGTGCTGCAGGCGTTTCTGCCAATAGATTTTGTCGCAGCCTGGATTGCGGTAACCACTGCCGACATTAGCGGGGTACTCCCCATCCATGGGCTGGCAGGTTCCGGTACTTACGAAGCTGCTATGCTTGCAGCGCTGATACCGCTCGGATTTGCTGCTGAGCAAGCGTTGAGCGCTGCAATTAACCTGCACATTTACCTGCTTGGCGTCAGCGCACTCTCGGTACCCTTAGCGCTGTTGATTCCGCAGGGTGATCGCAAAGCGTGAAGTCCAACGCTGATCACCGCACCAAGCGCGGCACTTCAAGATGATCCTCACTCCACCTTAGTGTAATATTGCGCCCATCAAATTAAGCATCAAATCGAGCTGTTCACATGACTGATTCTCAGAGCCTCTCAATTGTCGTCCCAATGTATAAGGAGGAGGACAACGCTGCGCGTTTGGTTGAACGCGTGCATCAAGGCATGGCCGAGTACGAGGGCTATTGGGAGCTCGTTCTTGTTGATGATGGCTCTCCCGATGGCACAGTGAAAGCGATTCGTCAGTGCCAGTCCGAGTGGGGCGATCATGTGCGCCTCATCGAACTGCAGCGCAACTTCGGGCAAACAGCGGCGATGCAGGCAGGTATCGATGCGGCTCGTGGGGAGCTCATCGTCACTATGGATGGCGACTTGCAGAACGACCCGACTGATATTCCTCGTATGGTTGCCGAGCTACTCGAACGCGATTTGGATCTACTGCAAGGGTGGCGTGTCAATCGTCAGGACGCCGCAATTAAACGCAAGCTGCCGTCGAAGATTGCTAACCGCCTTATCGCCAAAATGACCGGGGTGCACCTGCACGACTATGGCTGCAGCCTTAAAGTCTACCGTGCCAGTATTCTGAAACAGGTGCGCCTCTACGGTGAGATGCACCGTTTTATACCCGTTTGGGTCGCGGGAGTTACCTCTCCTGCCCGTATCGGCGAAACGCCTGTAACTCACCACGCGCGAGAGTTTGGCGAGTCAAAATATGGCATCAGCCGCACATTTCGGGTGATTCTCGATCTAATTTCTGTCTTCTTCTTCCTCAAATACCGCTCACGTCCGGGTCACTTTTTTGGCTACCTAGGACTCTCAGCCGGCACCATCGGTGGCCTGCTACTGAGCTGGCTCTTCTTTGTGAAGGTGTTCTTAGGTGAGGATATTGGCAACCGACCTATGCTGATGATCAGTGTCTTTCTAGTCCTTATGGCGTTTCAGTTTCTTACAACTGGGGTTGTGGCTGAGATGCTCAGCCGTATCTATTTCCAGGGCACAGATAACCGCAACTTCATTGTGCTGAAACGTCCGGACTTAAAACCCGATGACGCTTGGAGAGAGCCGCAGCCGGAGAAGAGTGAGTGAGAGTAGCAAGCAGCCGTCCTTATGGTCTTTTCTTTTTATCTACTGCGTTGTCACTTTTTATCTACCGAGAGTGGGTGACACTAAGTAAACCCGTTTTACTTTATTTTGATGAGGCTCAGTACTACGACTGGTCCCAAGCCCTGGCTTGGGGGTACTACTCCAAACCTCCTGTCGTGGCTTGGGTGATTCGCCTCACGACAGATATTTTCGGCAACGCAGAGTGGGCGGTTAAGCTCGGTGCCCCACTACTATACTCAGCGACAGCAGGGGTGTTGTACCTAATAGGCAAGCGAGTCACGAGTGCTAGGGCCGGCTTATATTCGGCCCTCATCTTCCTAAGCATGCCATTGGTGAGCTTCAACTCGCTATTCATTACCACCGATGCGCCTCTGCTCTTCTGTTGGGCGCTGGCACTCTGGCTGTTCCTGCGTGCACAGGAAACCAATCGCTTGCACTTCTGGCTCCTTGCTGGCATCGTGGGTGGATTAGGACTTCTGTCTAAATACACTTTCATCCTTTTCCCAGCCGCATTTTTGCTCTACGCCCTACTCTCAAGTCAAGGTCGACTGATACTGGCAAACCCTCGTTTCTGGTTTGCCTGCGCGCTTGCCATAGGCCTGCTGCTGCCAAACCTCTGGTGGAACTACAATCACGATTTCATTAGCTTTCAGCACACCGCTGAGATATCTCAACAGAGCGAGAGGGAGCCCCAGATTAGCCGGCTCTTGGAGTTTTTGGGGACACAGTTCATCGTCTTTGGTCCTGTAGCGATGCTGCTTCTGATCATTCGTCTATTTAAGTCACCCGAAATGGACCCCAGCCACCAGGAGAAGCTACTCTGGTCGCTATTTATACCGATCTTTGCGGTCATCTCAGTTCAGGCCCTTACCGCACGTGCCAATATAAATTGGGGAGCACCCGCGTACGTAAGCGCGAGCCTTATCGTGGGCATCTATCT
The DNA here is from genome assembly GCA_013373575.1 of Oceanospirillaceae bacterium. Taxonomy (GTDB): domain Bacteria; phylum Pseudomonadota; class Gammaproteobacteria; order Pseudomonadales; family Balneatricaceae; genus Marinobacterium_E. Next base: position 3,329 of record JABXHP010000328.1, read on the forward strand.
TGAAAAATTGCGCTGGCATCAATGGTTCAAGATACTTTTTTCAACCAATCTGATCTTGATGCTGCTGTTCTACAACTACGGTTTGGTTTTGAAATCTCTAAATATAGAATCTCGCGAAAGCAACGACCCATATGTCAGGATAGAGGGTTGGAAAGAGCTAGCGGAGCAAATTTCACCTTATTTTTCAACATATCCAAATGCACGTTTTGCCAGCGATTCTCGACGTGCGTTGTCATACTTCAGCTATTATCTAGAGCCTAAACAACCGTTCCCAAGAGCACTTAAAACCGATACTCACATTAAAAGCCACTTTGAGCTTCTTTATCCAATAGAGGCGAGTCAAATAGGGCAGTACTTATTCGTAAGCGAAACGATGAACGCAGAGCAACTAAAACGCTATTTTTCTAACGTCGAAATACTCACGACAGCCCAAGTAAACGTTCGCCCCTCCCTCACCCGCAGCGTACGGGTCTATCTCGTTAGTGGCTTTACGGGGTATTAGGTATGGAACTGTTACAACGTTGGGATATGCGACTCTTTCTACTCTCTGTAGTGCTGCTAACCTTTGGCTGGCAGCTTGACCTCATCAGTAGCGGCTGGTTCTACATCGAAGGGGAGTTCCAGCTCGGTCGCACACTACCCTTTGTAATCATCTACGAGCTATTCGGCTATCTACCCTATCTGTTCGTACCGGGGCTTTTGGTTGCGGCTCTCTGG
>JABXHP010000267.1 GCA_013373575.1 Oceanospirillaceae bacterium
ACGTAAAGAGACATCGGCACAGCCTTCAAGATAGAAGGAGTAACTAGGGTGCCCCTGTTCGTTAAGCGCAATCATTGCCAGCGAGGTATTAAGATCGCTGGGTGCTAGAAACTCAGTCGATATACCGTTGGCCTCTAGATGGCGAGCGAGCTTTTGTCCCAGAGCATCTTTTGAGTTGGCAGTTAGGTAGCCGGTAGGGTTGCCTAGGCGCGCTAGGCCGATTGCCACATTGAGAGGTGAACCACCAACGGTCGCATTCAGGGTGATTTCACCCGTCGATGCGGACTCTCCTGGAAATACATCATATAGGGCATCGCCACACGCAAGAAACATACAAACTCCTATCAAATTCGTCCTTGGGACTTATACTGTGGAAGCAGTGCTTACTGACCTTGCTCAGCGGTTCCTAGGGTCCTGAGTGCAAGTAATCGCTACTTCCTAATCGATTAAGATAAGAGAATTTTACCCTGATGGAATGGCTATTAGATAGTGCTAAACGCGAAGATTGGCAGAGAGTATCAGCGACGGGCCTTTTTTCAGCGGTCACAACCAACCCGCTGCTTATTCAGCGCGCCGGACTGAGCGTCAATTTTGATACCTATAAGTCCTTAATGAATAGTGCACTTGAATTAGGTTTTGAGCACATTCAGTTTCAGGTTTTTGGTGACGACTGGGGCAGTGCTGCTGAACAGATACTCGCGTTATCAGATAGGACGGTGGTAAAAATTCCTGCGACAGAGGCGGGTATGCAGCTTGCTGCAAAGCTGGCGCAACCAGAGCGTACTACGATTACTGGAGTCTACTCTGTGCGAATGGGTGCCATCGCAGAGCGTCTCGGGGCGCGCTATGCAGCACCCTACTATGCCCGGCTGATGGAGTCCGAACGTGATGCCGATGCGATATTCGCAGGCCTTAGAACTGCCTGTCAAAACACCCGTATACTCGTCGCAAGCCTCAGAAATGTTGAGCAGTTTGAGCACCTTGTTGCTCAAGGTCACCGCTGTTTCACAATACCGGGTGCACTGCTTGATACGCTACTAAGCGATCCTATGACTGAAGCTGCAGTTTTGCAATTCGAGGCGGCTGCAGTTGAATCTGCTTCTGCCATTGGGGATTGAGATTAGGTTCTGTGATTGGATTTCTGCAGTCCGGGCGATCTTTAGTTCATACAGCAAGGTGCCAGATACCCCTAAACAGACGCGCTGCGAGCCATCCTTGGGCGCTTCGTGTTTGCCGTCCTTGGCAAACAAGAGTCTGTTTAGGGGTGTCTGGCACCTTGCTCCAGCGCTCCCCCGTGAGCTAGGAGTACCTCTGGACGTCCAGGGAGGGCTGGTGTTCGGACCTCCCCAGAGCTTGGAGTGGAGTTATGCGTCCTTGAGCAGCGGCTCGAAGAAACGGCAGAGCCCCTCGTAATCATCCAGTGGCAGAACGTCTGCAACGTACTGATCTGGACGAACGATGATGATACAACCGTCGCGGCTGATTCCACGCATATCGAAGATGTCTGGGCCCGTTAAATGATCCACACAGAATACTTTCTCATGATCGCGCAGACTGAGTCGGCCCTTTTCGGGTGCTAATACAGGATGCAGTGAGGTTGTTTCAAATGAGTGATGGTGCTGCTGGAAGATAGCGCGCACATCGATAACCGAATCCGCATCAGCACCTGCCGGTGTGTAACGTTTGAGCGGTGAGTTTGGCTCGTTTGCCAAACGCTCACACAGGGCTTTAACTCGGCACTCAGCACTCATAGGCTGCTCTGTTCCGGCAAACAGGAAGAGACGGTACGCTGCGTTGGCAGTGATACAGTGTCCCAATTGCATCGGTTTTGCGTCGCTATGACGTATCACTGGCGCTGAGTGGAAACGCATACCGATGGTTTCCCCTTTGGCCAGCTCTTGGTGCTTGCCGTCACCTGTCATAGATGACGGGCGGTACTGAATAGAGACACCCGCGGTGTAGCGGCCGAATAGTTGGAAGTAGCGCTTGAACTCATCGGGATCGACGCCTTGGGGGTTCTCTTTAGTTTTTGGTTTCGCGCTAAACATCGCCGACCACTCTTTGTCGAAGTCGATCAGCGCTTTGCCATACTCGTGACGCTCAGACGAGTAGGTTTTGAGGATCTCTTCGTCAGCGCGCCCGGTCAGTACGTGGGCAAGTTTCCAACCTAGGTTCCAAGTGTCCATTACAGAGGTGTTAAGACCTTGCCCCGCTTTTGGACTGTGGGTATGACAGGCGTCGCCGGCGAGGAATACTCGGGCGGCACGGTCTTCGGTCGAGTCGTCAAAGCCGGTCGTAATACGTTGGCCAATCTCATATACGCTCCACCAAGCGACCTCTTTTACATCGATGATATAGGGCGTCATGATGCGATTGGCCGCAGCAACTAGAGTGTCAGCTGACATCTGGTCGCGTGCAACGCGCTCATCCTCTTTAAGCTTATCTAACTCCACGTAGATGCGTACCATGTAGCCGCCTTCGCGAGGGATAATCAGCATGTTGCCTTCGTTATCGGACTGTATCAGTGCTTTGAGTCGTATGTCGGGGAAGTCAGTGTTCAGCAACACATCCATAACCCCCCAGGCTTGGTTCAGCGGGTCTCCGACGAGCTCTTTGCCAATCGCCGTACGCACACTTGAACGCGCGCCGTCACAGCCGACGACATATTTAGCCTTCACAGTTTCTACAACTTTACTAAACTGAGAGAAGCTGACGCCACGCTCGAGACGCACAGTAACAGGGTGCTCTGAGTCGTTTTGATCTACTTCTAGGTCCAATAGGCGGCGTTGGTAATATGGCTCTACCTTGCCTGCGCCTCGGCGCATTACCTGTAGGAAGTGGTCATGGACGCGCGCTTGGTTGATGATTAAATGGGGCATCTCGGAGAGATCATCCTCCACGTCAGCCACCTTGTCAGAGCGCGCAATCTTGGATGAGTCATTTGGATCAGGTTTCCAGAAGGCAGCTTCGTTTACCTGGTAACCCTCTTGAATAATCTGATCGGCGAAGCCGTATGCTTGGAACATCTCTACGGTGCGGCAGGCGATACCATCTGCTTGGCCTACGAGAAGACGGTCATCCTTCATATCCACAATGGCAGTTTTGATATCGCCAAACTGAGCCAGCTGAGCTGCTAGGTTGAGGCCCGCAGGGCCGCAGCCAACAATCAAGACATCTACCTCTGTAGGCAGTGGGCGCTTAATCGGAGGTGGTACTACCGCATCCTGTGGGTCTGCACAGCGTGGATCACCTGGGTTAAAGCCGTTGAGATGAAATTGCATGGTCGTCTCCTTGTTTTTGGACACTCTAGTGGGTTACAGGTATAAATAAAAATAGATTTTTAGAGTCAGATAAAAAGAAATTGCATATATGAATCCTAACTTGCTGAAACAGTTGGCGATGGTTGTGAAAGAGGGCTCCATCAGTCGTGCTGCTGAGCGCCTCTTTATCACACAACCGACGCTGACGCGCGGTATACAGCAGCTTGAGTCTCGGGCGGGTGCGCCGCTGCTGACGCGGACCCGCTATGGCGTCACTCCAACGGAGATAGGCGCGCGTCTGGCTCAAATTGGCGAGCGAATCTTGGCGGATGCGAGTCAGGGCGAAGAGGTCATACGGCAGTTCCATTCGGGTTATCAGCGCGAATTCACACTCGGTATCGATCCCCTCTGGGAGTTCGCCACGGCTGATAGACT
>JABXHP010000370.1 GCA_013373575.1 Oceanospirillaceae bacterium
TACGCCTGTTCCAGGTAGAACTTCTTCATTAACAAAGTTGTAGAGTTCACTGGCGACTTTCAGGCCATTAACTTCAGTGCGTTGCATCATCTGTACTCCCGTTAAAATTCTTAGTTTGCGGTGGCCCACTGTTTACTCTTCGATACTAGAGTTGGTTCACCTAGGTGTTTGCATACCTTAACGCTTCCAAATAAGAGTATAAGTAGACCTAAGGTTAAAATGTGGAAATTGAATTTCACAATATGGAATTAAGTACTGGGGTCCCTGTGATTTTGGAATGCTAGCGCCCGAAATTCTATCTCGCGAAGCTGTGCATCAAGCTTTTGGGCGTACTGTATTTGCTATCCCTGACAGACAAAGTGAGAGACCGAGATTGCTCAGGCTATTATTGAAGCAACAAAAAACGGCGCCGAAGCGCCGTTTTCATACTGTGAAAAACCGCTTTTAGAAGAGGCGGCGGCAGCGGATGGTGCCGTCGATTGTTCCCAGTTTTTCCAAAGCGACTTCTGAGTAGTCGGCGTCACAATCGATAACAACGTAACCGACCTTCTCGTTAGTCTGTAGGTACTGACCGGCGATGTTGATCTGGTTGTCAGAGAAGACGTTGTTGATTTGTGACAGGATACCCGGCACGTTGCGATGTACGTGCAGCAGACGGTGGGCGTTGGTGTGGCCCGGCAGAGCAACTTCAGGGAAGTTAACTGAAGTAATAGAGGAGCCGTTGTCGCTGTACTTCACCAGTTTTTCAGCAACTTCGTAGCCGATATTCATTTGCGCTTCCATGGTTGAGCCACCAACATGTGGTGTCAGGATCACGTTGTCGAACTCTCGTAGGGGGCTGATGAACTCATCATCGTTGCTACGTGGTTCAACAGGGAAAACGTCGACAGCAGCGCCCAGCAGTTTACCCGACGCCAACGCGGCACAGAGCGCATCGATATCGACAACGGTTCCGCGTGCAGCGTTGATGAACACTGAACCTGGTTTCATCAGCTCAAACTGAGCCTGGCCCATCATATCTTTTGTAGATGGCAACTCTGGCACATGCAGTGTGACTACGTCTGAAGTAGAGAGAAGCTCTGCGAGGCTGCCAACCTGTTTAGCGTTGCCCAGAGGCAGCTTAGTGACGACGTCGTAAAACTGGACCTCCATACCAAGGCTTTCAGCGAGGACGCTAAGCTGTGAACCGATGCTGCCATAACCGCCAACGCCGAGTTTCTTGCCACGAATTTCGTAGGAGTTTTTGGCACTTTTCTGCCAGCCACCTCGGTGAGCGACAGCACTCTTCTCTGGAATTCCGCGCAGTAGCATGATCGCTTCGCCCAGTACCAGTTCCGCGACTGAGCGGGTATTCGAATATGGGGCGTTAAACACGGCGACGCCAGCCTGAGTTGCTGCTGCGAGGTCTACCTGGTTCGTGCCGATGCAGAAACATCCAACAGCAACCAACTTCTCTGCCGCTTCAAACACTTTAGCGGTGAGCTGTGTGCGTGAACGAATACCAACGAAATGTGCATCTGCAATTCGTTCCAGCAGCTCCTCTTCTGGCAGAGAGCCAGTGTGGAACTCAATATTGGTGTAACCCTGAGCGTGGAATGTATCTACCGCTGACTGGTGTACGCCTTCCAACAGCAGGATCTTAATCTTGCCTTTATCCAGGGAAGTTTGTTTGCTCATGTCTGAAACTCGCCTTGCCTTATGGGATTGCCCGATAATTTTGAGGGGCGGAGTATAGCACAAACGCCCGTGTGGTCGGGTTTTATGCAGGCTGATAAGGCGAAATATTCTCAGCGTTTGATGAAAGAAATTGAACTTTTTAAGGCTGGGAGCGTGCTACAAGGGCTTCAGGCGGGAGGCAGAAATCAGAGGCGGCTGGTGCCGCCCCTGGCGAGAGCTTAGCTGTAGTAGCAGAGGTAAGCAGTCTCAACGGCAACTTTAACGTCAAAAGACGCATTTGCAGGTACATTGAATTGGGTACCGGCTGGGTAAGCTTGGAATTCGTCAGAACCGGGCAGTTTCACCACCAATTCACCATGAGTTACCTTCATAACTTCGTTCTGGCTAGTACCAAAGGTGTACTCGCCAACTGCCATCACACCAGAGGTCACGGCTCCATTGGCTGACTCAAGCGCGATAGATTTAACTTTACCGTCAAAGTATTCGTTTACGTTTAGCATTTTCGACTCCCTAAATTTGGTAGCGCGATCATATGCGATGTGCTTTCACTTTTATAGAGGTTAAGATGCGCGCACTTGTGCAAAGAGATTCTTGACCTTGATTGAAGCAAATAGTTCAGCCTACTGGCGCGCCACGCTGGCGCTCTGTATTGGCTCATTTATGATTTTTGCGAACGTCTATGTAACGCAGCCTCTACTCCCAACTTTGGCGCGTGAATTTGGTGTGACGGCGCTGGAGGCGAGTTGGACGTTCACGGTTACCACGCTGACTTTGGGCTTATCGCTCATAGTCTACGGTGCGCTGTCCGACGCTTTAGGTCGGCGAGGGATTATGATTCTCACCCTCGCTGGGGTCGTCGCCTGCGGAGTAGGCTTGAGCCTAGTGCAGGACTATCAAGGGCTGTTGGTATTACGCGCCTTGCAAGGGCTGATGCTTGGTGGGCTTCCGGCAATAGCCATTGCCTATATGAACGACGAGTACTCGCCGCGTGCCCTGGCCCTAGCGGTTGGCCTCTATATCGGAGGGAATACCCTCGGCGGCATCGGTGGGCGACTTATTGGTGGTTTTGTAGGTGATTGGCTCGGGTGGCAGGGCGCGTTTGTCGCTATGGCCGGAGTCAGTACGCTCTGTCTCCTCATTTTTGTCGTGCTGCTCCCCAAGTCGAGCCATTTCGAACCTCGACCGTTGCGACCCGCGGCTATGGCAACAGCGATCGCCTCTCATCTGAAGAACCCTACACTGTTAACCGCCTACCTTATCGGTGGGCTGAACTTTTTTATCTTCATTAACCAGTACTCCTATATCACTTTCGTGCTCGCTGAGGAGCCCTACCACCTTCCAGCGAGTTTGTTGGGCCTGCTTTTTCTCACTTACCTGACCGGCACCTTTGGTTCTGCGATATCCGGTAAGGTAGCGGACTATTTGCCTCAAACCCGAGCAATGTCACTGGGTATTTTGGTGTTGATGCTAGGCTCTCTGGTGACACTGAGTGAGTCGATCTGGCTGATCGTTCTCGGCTTCTTTATGAACTCTTTTGGCTTCTTCTTCTGCCACTCTACAGCGAGTAGCTGGGTCAGCCGCAATGCAACGCACGCTAAAGCGAGTGCCTCCTCACTCTATCTCCTGTTCTACTACGTAGGTGCGAGTACCGGTGGATTTTATCTGCAGCCCTTCTGGGCAAGCTGGCGCTGGCCTGGGGTTATCCTAGGCTCGCTTTTGGTTCTGAGTTTCACCCTGTTTTTGACGACCCTATTGCATAAGCGTTATCAGCGGTCTCTTACGCAGGCAAACTAACGAGTCCGGCGGCTCTGTTTTCGCGTACCTACTGCCGCGAAAGGTAGAGAATAGGATTGAGAGTGGCTATGGCGGATAAGCTGATTATTGGGGCATCGGGGGGCATCGGCGGTGCCTTTAGGAGGCAGTTGGGGGCGCGCTATCCGGAAGCGAGAGTACTGGGTACTTCCCGTTCGGGTGCGGATGGGCTTTTCGCCCTAGACCTAAGTGATTCACGAAGCATCGACAGTTTCGTCGAAGCCCTTGCCACTCAGGAGTTTAAGCCGGACCAAATACTGATCGCCACTGGGTTGCTGCATACAGAAGAGCATGGGCCAGAAAAGAGCTATCGCGGGCTCAATGCCGACTGGCTCGCTCAAGTGATGCAGGTTAACGCGACAGGGCCTATCTACCTGCTTAGCCGTTTGATTGGCCTGCTTGATCGTAGCGCTCAGGTACAGATTGGGGTTCTCTCTGCGCGCGTTGGTAGTATTAGCGATAATCGTTTAGGTGGTTGGTATGCTTATCGCGCCTCGAAGGCGGCGCTCAATATGTATCTGAAGACCTTGGCGATTGAGCTGGCGCGCACACACAAGCAGGTGCAAATCCTCTCACTTCACCCAGGTACAACCGACACGGCTTTATCTAAACCCTTTCAGGCGCGTGTCCCTGAGGATAAACTCTTCACCCCTGAGTTCGCGGCTCAATGCCTGCTGGAGGTGATGCAGCAGGTTGCAGGTGGTGAATCGGGTCAATTTTTGGCGTGGGATGGTAAGCCCATACCTTGGTAGAACGCCTCAAGCGTCTGTTCTGTGTTACAGGCGCACAATAGGAGCACTATTTCATGTTGTGGGTTAAAACTTTCCATATTCTCGCAATGACCAGTTGGATGGCTGGCATATTTTATCTGCCGCGCATCTTTGTGCACTTTGTTGAGGGGCAGGAGGCTGGCGAGGATGTGCGACGTCTGGCAATCATGGCCTCCAAGCTTTACGGCTTTATGACCATCATGGCTATATTCACGCTCGGTTTGGGGCTTTGGCTCTGGCTAGGATACGGTTTTACCGGTGGCTGGTTGCATGCGAAGCTGCTCTTCGTGCTCTTTCTTATTGGCTACCACTTTTGGTGTCGCGCATACTTGAAACGGTTGAAGGCGAATGCCCTGACTCGGAGTGGCACCTACTTTCGCCTCTTCAATGAGTTACCGCTGCTGATCTTTGTACCGATATTGATTTTGGTGGTGCTTAAGCCGTTTTAAACGGCAAGCTTAGTTGCCTAAATATGCGCTTCGCTTAGAAATGCGTTCCACTTAAATATGCGTTCCACTTAAATATGCGTTTCACTTGGATATACGATTCATGGCTTATTGAGATAGGCGTTCGATTCGGCGTTCGAGTTGCTCCAACTTTGTGCGGGCGCGACTGACGCCTTCAGACCAAATTTCGAACTCCACTCGGGCTGGCACGGCAGCCAGCTCCTCTTGTAGGTACTCGCGGGCGTTGAGCGAAAGCGACTGGTGTGACTGTTGCAGCTGGTCACGCAGCGGTGCTGCAATCTGCTTCAAGGCCGCGGTAGCGGTGTCGCCAATCTGATCGGCGAGCCAGGTTTCCCAATCCAGTTCTGCGTCGCGCATCGACTTCTGCAGTCGCTGCACAAGTGCGGCATCTCCGCTGATCTTGGCTCCCTGGCCAAAAAGCACTGAGCGCGGTTCAGTAGCGAGCCGCACAAGCGTTGCAAGATCTCCGCTTATCTCAGCATCGGCTGTTGCCTTGGCATCCTGAGATAGGGCTATCCCATCAGTATGAAAGCTAAGAAGTAGGCTCAGGCCGCGCGGCTCAATGTTGATGCGGATCGATTTTCCGTTCAATTTGAGCAAGCGCTCGCGCAACAGTGGGCGCGTCTGCAGCAGCAGGTTGAGGGAAGCCTCTGCCGTCTCTAAGAGTGCTGCAGTGACCATCTCCATAGGGTTAGGGCTTAATGCCTGTATGCAGCGCGACCACACCGCCGGTCATATTGCGGTAGCGGCAATTAACGAAGCCCGCATCATCCATCATCTGCTTCAAGGTCTCTTGATCAGGGTGCATGCGAATCGACTCGGCCAGATAGCGGTAACTCTCAGCATCATTGGCTATCACTTCGCCCATCTTCGGCAGGATGTTGAATGAGTAGAAGTCGTAGGCTTTAGTGAGCAGCGGGTTGTTGGTCTTGGAGAACTCTAAAATCATCAACTTGCCGCCCGGTTTGAGAACACGCAGCATGGAGCGAATCGCTGCGTCTTTGTCGGTGACATTGCGCAGGCCGAAAGCGATGGTGATGATGTCGAAGGTGTTATCTGCGAAGGGGAGAGACTCAGCATTTGCCTGGCAGTATTCAACGTTGCCACTGACGCCTGAATTGATCAGTTTGTCACGACCTACGTTGAGCATTGAGGCATTGATATCGGCCAGCACCACTTTGCCACTTGGGCCAACAATCCGAGAGAATTTTTTCGTTAGGTCACCAGTACCACCAGCGATATCGAGAATAGTATGGCCGGCACGCGCACCGCTGCTCTCGATGGTGATGCGCTTCCATAGACGGTGCACGCCGCCGGACATCAGATCGTTCATCACGTCATACTTTGCAGCCACAGAGTGAAACACGTCTGCGACGCGTTTCACCTTCTCCTCGACGGGGACTTCGGTGTAACCAAAATGCGTGGTTTTGTTGTCGTCTGACATGCCTGACCTATCAATTAACTCATTAATGCTGCGTATTCTATCCAGAGTTGCAGCCTATGTCCCTAACCGATGGCAATCATACCGTTGTCTCGGCTTCCACCCTCTTGTTCTAAGCGGGCTAAGTAGTCGCTCCAGTATGCGTCATAATGATGCGCGAGCTCCCAGAGATAGGTCCAAGTGTAAAGGCCGGAGTCGTGGCCATCATCAAAGATAATCTTCAGGGCATAGTTACCACTCATCTCTAGCCCTTTAATTCCCACATGACGTTTGCCGGTCTGCAGTACCTCTTGCCCGATACCGTGTCCGCGAACCTCGGCAGAGGGGGAGTGCACTCTGAGGTACTCTGCAGTTAGCTCAAAGGTACCATCCTCGTAAACCAGCTCCAGTGTTTTGGAGCGCTTGTGCAGGCTGACGTTCTGCGGCATCGGACGTTGCGACATGCTTTGATCCTTACTAGAGAATGTAGTGGCTAAGCTCTTCATCAGAGCTTAGCTCACCAAGGTACTGGTCAACGAAGGTGCGATCAACATTGATCTCTTGCCCGGTACGATCAGATGCGTGGAAAGAGATCTCTTCGAGCAGACGTTCCATCATTGTGTGGAGTCGGCGTGCACCGATATTTTCTGTCGATTCATTCACTTGGAAGGCTAATTCAGCGATGCGTGCGATACCCTCTTCAGAGAAGCTAAGCTCTACACCTTCAGTCGCCAGCAGGGCGCGGTACTGCTCAGTGAGTGAGGCTTTAGGCTCGGTGAGGATGCGGCGGAAGTGCTCTGGAGTGAGTGCTTGGAGCTCAACACGAATCGGCAGACGCCCTTGCAGTTCTGGAATTAGATCTGATGGACGAGCGAGGTGGAAAGCTCCAGAGGCGATAAACAGAATATGGTCGGTCTTAACCATGCCGTGTTTGGTTGAGACTGTGCACCCTTCAATGAGTGGCAGCAGGTCGCGCTGCACGCCTTCGCGGCTGACATCGGCACTGCTGTGGTCAGCGCGTTTGCACACCTTATCGATCTCATCGAGGAACACGATGCCATTCTGCTCAACCGCTTCAATAGCACTCTGTTTAATATCTTCCTCTTTGACGAGCTTGGCAGCCTCCTCTTCAGTAAGAAGTTTGAAAGCCTCAGCCACTTTAATACGGCGGCTCTGCTTGCGCTCTTGCCCCATGTTGGAGAAGAGATTCTGCAGTTGACTGGTCATCTCCTCCATTCCAGGAGGTGACATAATCTCAACCCCCAATTTAGGCTGAGCGATTTCGATATCGATCTCTTTATCGTCGAGTTGCCCCTCACGCAGCTTCTTGCGAAACACCTGACGCGTTGCCGAGTCAGAGCGTGATAGCTCTTCGGAGCCGATGGGTCGTGCGGTCGGCAGAAGCGCATCAAGAATACGCTCTTCAGCCGCATCCTGAGCTTTGGTGGTGTTCGCTTGAATCGCCTGTTCACGGTGCATTTTCAGCGACTGGTCTACAAGATCGCGAACAATCGTCTCAACGTCGCGGCCAACATAACCCACTTCAGTGAATTTAGTCGCTTCAACCTTGATGAAGGGGGCGTTTGCGAGTTTAGCCAGACGGCGAGCGATCTCGGTTTTACCCACGCCGGTTGGACCGATCATGAGAATATTTTTGGGTGTTACCTCTGGACGTAGCTCGGCATCGAGCTGCATCCGGCGCCAGCGATTACGCAGGGCGATAGCAACTGAGCGTTTCGCTTCGTCTTGGCCAACAATGTGACGATCAAGTTCGTGCACGATCTCGCGCGGGGTCATATCGGACATGTGGGTGGTCTCCTCAAGCAACCGATTCGAGCTGCTCGATGGTCAGGTTATTGTTGGTAAATACACAGATGCTTGCAGCGATATTCAGGCTCTTCTCGACGATATCTCGAGCACTCATATCGGTGTTATCCACAAGCGCTCTGGCAGAGGCGAGCGCATAGTTACCGCCAGATCCGATTGCAATTACACCATCCTCGGGCTCAATGACATCACCGCTGCCCGATAGCAGGTAGGTCTTCTCTTCATTGGCTACCAACATAAGCGCCTCGAGGCGGCGCAGCACCTTATCGGAGCGCCACTCGCGCGCAAGGTTGATCACGGCGTTTACAATATTGCCCTGATGTTTATCGAGCTGTTGCTCAAACAGGTCGCGCAGGGTGATGGCATCAGCGGTACTGCCAGCAAAGCCGGTGATAACCTGATGTTTAGGAATAGTATTAACTTTACGGGCCGTCCCTTTCATTACGGTGTTGCCGAGTGATACCTGGCCGTCACCTCCAACAACCACTTGGTTGCCGCGGCGTACACTTACGATCGTAGTCATTTTGAGCTCTGTATTAATAGGTCTACAGGGTAGATGGGGTTCGGATGCTGGATTTCAAGGCGCGAGGATGCGAAGGGTAAGAGAGCCGACAGAGGTCTATCGCAGACGTCTTAGTTGGCTTTACGCTTCACCGGATGGATATTGAGCTTCTCGAGTTTGCTAGTAGCACTTTTTAGCTCATTGTAGGTGTTGAAAGGGCCTGTAGTAACGCGATACCAGTCGCCTGAGAGTGAGGTACGGACATTGGGGAGCCCTGCGAGGGTTAGGCGGGCTCTCATGGCCTCTGCATCGCTCTGCTGCCGGAAAGAGCCGGTCTGAAGAATATAGGGCGAGTCCAAAGCGGCCGTTTTAGGCGTGGAGGTGTAAGCTGACTCCTCGGGAGTCTCCACCTCACTCTTCTTCAAAAGATCATAAAAGCCGAAGCGCTCGTCCTGCTGCAGTGCGACATCGTCGAGCGGCAAGCTCTCACCGGGAGCCCGAACTGCTGTCTGGGGTTCGCTCCTAGGCTCAACCTTGGCTGGCGCTGGATCGGCCAAAAACACGGGGGTGTCGCCGGGTTGCATCTCTGAACTGAGATAGTAGATACCACCACCAAGAAGGCCTGTCGCAACTAAGGCTGCAAAAAAGAGCCCGACAGGCCGGCCGCTACTTTTCGAAGCTTTCGGTGGCGGGCGACGTGTCGCAGCGGGTTTGGTAGCCGCTGTGCTCTTTTTGGGTTTGCTGGCATAGTCGCGACGAGCCATTGACTACATCTGCTCCGGAGCACTCACGCCGAGTAGCTGCAGGCCATTAGCCAGCACTTGACGCACTGCTGCCGACAGTGTCAGGCGTGCGTTACGTAATTGCGCATCCTCAATCAGCATTTTGTGGCCGTTGTAGTAGGTGTGGAAGTCTGATGCGAGCTCACGCAGGTAGTTAGAGAGAAGGTGTGGTTCAAAGTTGAGCGCCGCATTCTCGAGTGTCTCTGGGTACTTGCGCAGGGCTGTTACCAGGTCTCGCTCTGCATCGGTATCCAGTA